>NZ_JARTVO010000016.1:0-135501 GCF_029625675.1 Mesorhizobium sp. WSM4884 | reverse complement strand
GCCATCGAAGGCGATGGCGACGGCCAGGCGGTGCGGATCCAGTCAACTGGCGGCAATGCCCGCGACGAGGCGACGATATTGCGCGGGCCGGTTATCGTCGCCGCGCATGGCTCGTGGGAGCCGGGGCTACTGCCGAGCCAGCTTGGAAAGGTCAATCGCCCCTCGGACCTGCTCGGCTTCAAGGCGCATTTCACCGGATCTTCGCTGCCGCCCGATCTGATGCCGCTGCTGACGTTTCCGGGCGGCTATGGCGGCATGGTGCTCGCCGACCGCGGCCGCCTGTCGCTCTCCTGCTGCATAAGGCGCGATAGGCTGGCCCGGCTGCGCGGCAGTCTTGCCGCCGAACGTGGCGGCCATGTCTCGGCGGCTGAAGCCGTGGAGCGACACATCATGGCGACGTGCCGGGGCGCGCGGGAGGCCTTGGAGCAAGCCCGCCTCGACGGTCCGTGGCTTGCCGCCGGCCCTATCCGGCCAGGCATCCGCGCCGGCTACGGCGAAGACATCTTCCGCGTCGGCAATGCTGCCGGCGAGTCGCATCCGATCATCGCCGAGGGCATATCGATGGCGCTTCAGTCCGGCTGGCTCCTGGCTGAGGAGCTCGGCAGGACGGCCAGAGGGAAGGCGGGGCGAGAGGCAGCCGGGAGGCGCTACGAAGCGGCCTGGCGAGGACTGTTCTCGACGCGGGTCCTTGCCGCCGAAGCCATCGCCCGGCTGGCCCTCGGCCCCGGCGGCGCCGCGTTGATGGAGGCGGTCGTCCGTAACTTTCCGCGGACACTGACCCTGGGAGCGCGGCTAAGCGGCAAGACGAAAACGGTCCCCGGTTTGGCCGTTTCAGGCCTGGCTCGATAAACTGCCTCAGGCCACAGCCACGATCACATGTGCCTGAATCTTGGCGGCGACCTCGCCGCTGCCGTGCCGGTCCGCAATCGCGGAGGCGGCGTAATCCGTCGCTGCCTCAAGTCTTGCCGGATCCCTGGCCTGGATTTCGTTGCGAAGCAGGGTTCCCTGGCAATAGGCGACGGCAGGAACGCGCGGCGAGGACGCGCGGCTTTGCGCTGCTCGCGTCTCGATCTCCACCTGGGAGAAACCCGCCGCTTCCAGCTCGCTGCGGATCAAGTCCTTGTCGTGGTAGCCATGCGGCGTGCGTGCCAGAAAGCGCGGCGGGTCGTTCGGAAAAATCCTTGCGAGCGCATTCGTCACGTCATCGGCGAAAATATTCTCTTCGATGCGATCCCATACGCTGAAGAGGAAACGTCCTCCGGGCTTGAGAACGCGCTTTGCCTCGCGATAGGCAGTCGAGCGGTCGGGAAAGAACATCGCGCCGAACTGGCAGCAGACGACATCGAAGGCCGCATCCTCGAACGGCAGCGCCAACGCATCCGCCTGGCGCCATGTGATGCGGCGGTCGGGACCTTGCCGCGAAGCGGCATGGTCGAGCATCGGCTGGTTGAGGTCGGTCACGATATAGGTCGCGCCGGGAGACAGTCGTGGCGCCAACGCGCGGGTGACGACCCCGGTGCCCGCGGCGGTTTCGAGGACGGCACCAGGCGATAGCGACGCTACCCGTCGCGCAAGATCGGCGGCGTACGGCTCGAAAATCAACGGCACCATGTGGCGGTCGTAGTTTTCCGGGATCGAGCCGGCGAAGACCTTGTCCGTTTCCAGCATTGCCGTCACCCACAGTTCCGTCTGGTCCGCAACGGTAGCATACAAATGTTTGTTTGGCTCGGTTTCGACGAGGGGCATCCAGCGGTATATGCGGCTATGCCGGCCAATTGCGGACGCTCGGGTTATGGAACATTCCGGGGCAAACGGAGTTCGCTATGTATCGGCTTTTGCCGCGAAGCCCGTGATGCGTTGTGATGTGGCCCGAGGGCGGCGCTCGCCACGCCTGCGGGAGGCATTACGATGGCTAACCATACGATCCCCCATAATCCGCACAGCACGGCAAGCATTGCCGGCCATCCTGTCCATGCAATGCTGATACCGTTCCCGATCGCCTTCTTCGTCGCGACCTTCGTTTGCGACCTCGTCTTCTGGCGAACCGGCAATCCGGCCTGGGTCACGCCGTCGCTCTGGCTCCTCGGGGCTGGTCTGGTCATGGCGGCGCTCGCAGCCCTTGCCGGCCTCACCGACATACTGGGCGACGCTCAGATTCGTAGTCTTCGGGATGTATGGCTTCACGCCGGCGGCAACGTGATTGTCGTCCTGATCGAACTCTACAACTGGTATTTTCGCTATGCCCACGGAGAAGCGGCGGTGGTGCCGGTCGGACTGGTCTTGTCGCTGATCGTTGTCCTCATCCTTCTGTTCACCGGCTGGAAGGGCTGGGGAATGGTCTATCGGCACCATGTCGGCGTCGCCGACGGACCGGATCAAATGCGCTGAACGCCGTCAGCGTAGTCGCGGCTGGCTGAGCCGGGAGCATATTGAATCTCAGCCGGCGCCGACAAGCTCCGCAAAGCATGATTTTCATGTCGCCTCCGTCTCCCGACCGAGGTGACTTTTTTTGGGGTGATCCGTTGCGGCAATATCCTTGACGGCCTTGCCGGCTGGCCTACCACATCCTCGGCTAGCTTGTTCCAGAGCCGGGCCAGGCTGTCGCATTTTGACCCCAATCGCCCTCTACCCGGCCAAAGTTGCTGCGGTTCCGATCTTCACGCTTTCTTGACAGAGACTGGAAAAACGGGCAGCAAAGCGGGTGAGGAAGAGCATTTTTACCGTGGCGGAGACCATGGAGGGCTCTTTTTTCGTATGGACCGTCGCCACAGTGGCGATTGGTGGAGGGATTGGTTAACCATCTTTGTCCATCTTTTGAATCAATCGGCAACAGACGCGTGAAGGTGCAGGGGGCACCAGGCGAACTGTGATCGTGACGGGTGCCAGGTCCGCAAACCGGCATGCCGATTGAGAGTGGTCGTATGGCGTTTTTGCGTTTGAAGAACCGGGGTGACACTCCTGAAGAGGGGGTAACTTCGAAAAAATCTGGTGGTCATCGTTGGGTTCTGGTGCCTGCTGTCGGCGCCGCCCTTGCCCTGTGGTCGGTGGCGACCACGGCCGGCCTGTACTCGGTGAGCACCTCTCTCACCGCTGCTTCCAACGGATTGCCGCAGAGCCTGCTCGCGCCGCGCAACATCGCGCTCGCCGACCAGCGCCGCAAGCTCGCCAATGCCTGGGCGCCGCGCCTTGCCGCGGCCGGCGCCTACAAGACGGGTTCGCTCACCGACGGCTGCGACGCCGGCTGCCTCGACCTCGCCGCCGGCTTTGAGCGCTCCGCGCCGACTTCCATCACCCTGGTTAACAATGGCAAGGCGGCGCGCTTGAAGCCGGCGGCGCCGGACAGCGTCGCGTTTGAAAAGCTCAGAGTTGCGCGTGAGGAGGCCGTGAAGGTAGCCTCCGCCGCGGACGTCGCCGACCGTTTCGACAGCGTCGTCAAGCGCGCCGGGCTTTCGCCGCAGAAGCTTGCCGATGCCTTCCACCGCGCCGAGCACGCGCCGTTCCTGCTTGCGAGCCTGCCGGCGGCGAGCCGCTTCGGGGGCGCGGCTCAGACCGGTCCGGCCGCGACCCGTTCGGCCCAGACCGACCCGGCCTTCAGCGGCCCGGCTGAGGCCCGCTTCGGTCCAAATCAGGTCGACGTCCAGCGTGCGTCCGAGCTGGCGCTGGCGCTTGCCAATGTCATGCCCGAGGACACGGCCGACGTGCCGACCGCGGTCGCACTCGCCAACGGCGATGCGCCCGATCTTTCGGCCCGCGCCTCCGACGATGTTCAAGCCTCAGCCCAGGGCGAAGTGCAGGTCGCCTCGCTGCCGCCGCAAGACGAACTGCCCGACAGCATCGCCGTGCCCGGCCTGAGGCCGCGCACCACGCTCGAGCGCGCCACCGAGGCGCCCGAGCAGAATGCCGCGCGGAAGCCGGAGCCGGCCAAGCAGGCAACCCAGGCGGCAAAGCCCCAAGCTACCAAGCCGGAGCCTGCCAGGCCGGAGCCCGCCGCTGTCGATACCGCGGAAGGCCCGCAGTCACCGCGTTCGCTGAGGAGTTCCGAGCAGGCGCTTCCGGGCGTGCAGGGCTCGAAACCGATCAATGCCGGGCCGGCCAAGCGCAACAAGGCGCAGCCTTCCGAGATGCTCGCCTATGCCAAGCCGGACACGCCTGAGCGCGGCGGCCTCGGCAGGGCTTTTGGCAGCCTGTTCAATTCGCCTTCGACGGGCAATGGCGTGGCCGTCTACGATATCTCGGCCAAGACGGTCTATATGCCGGATGGCTCGAAGCTCGAGGCGCATTCGGGCCTCGGCTCGATGGTCGACCAGCCGCGCTTCGTCAATCGCAAGAATGTCGGCCCGACGCCGCCGGATACCTACAACCTGTCGCTGCGTGAATCGCGCTTCCACGGCGTCGAGGCGATCCGCCTGACGCCGACCAGCGGCGGTAACAAATATGGCCGCGACGGCCTGCTCGCCCACACCTACATGCTGCGCGGCGGCCGCGCCGAATCCAATGGCTGCGTCGTCTTCAAGGACTATCAGCGCTTCCTGTCCGCCTACAAGAAAGGCAAGATCAAGCGCCTCGTCGTCGTCCCGCGGCTCACCAGGTCGCCCACCCAGGTCGCCCAGGAAGGGCGCCAGGGCTGATCGGGATTTCACGACGTTTGGATCAGCAGAAGCCTCCCGAACGTCATCAATCCTAGGGTCTGTGCCGGGTCGCTTCAGTCCTTGATCCGCTCCGGGATGACGAAACGCCCGACCTTCGTCATCCTCGGGCGGAGCGGGAAGCGAAGCGTACTGCGTAGACCCGAGGATCCATGCCGTGACTTCAGAGCGCTGCATCGATGCAGAATTCTGCTCCGCTCGCACCCTTCGATTAAGGTAACGGCATGGATCCCAGGGTCTCCGCGACGGAGCTTCGCTCCTGCTTCGCCCTGGGATGACGAGGTTGAGAGGCTTCAGCTAATCCCCAGCGCTTGCGCTGACCCCCCGACAAGCCTGCAATATTCAAGATCCTGCGCTAGCGAACTGGTCGCCATCGCCTGCTTCTGCTTGGCCAAATGGTCCATGCCACGGTCGGCGCACCGAACACGCGCGACAGTGAGATCATCGACTTGCGGGGATTGCGAGCGCGAAGGAATATCCGCCCCTCCCAGGATATAGATATGGCGCACCCCGGGCTTGCGGCAAGACCCCGGACATGCCGTATGTACGCTGCCCTTGGCCTGAATTTTAGGAAAGGGAATTCCCGAATGCGGATTTTGTTGTCGACTTACGGCTCGCGCGGCGACGTCGAGCCGGTGGTGGCGCTTGGCTCGCGACTGCAGGCGCTCGGCGCCGAGGTGCGGGTGAGCGTCCCCGGTGATGAGGAATTTGCCGCGCTGTGCGCCCGCGCCGGCGTGCCGCTGGCGCCGGCCTTCGCGCCGGTGCGCGAATGGGCAAAGGAGATGATGCGGCGCAGGAGATCGGCGTCGCCCGAGGGCCGGGCGGAGCTTATCTCCGGCCAGGGGGCCGAGATCGTCGCCAGGCAATACGATGCGCTCACGGCGGCCGCCGAAGGCTGCGATGCCGTGGTGGCGTGCGGCCTGTTTCCGTCCTGCGCCGCTGCGCGGCTGGTCGCCGAGCAGCGGGGCATGCGCTACATCCTTGGCACCTTCTGTCCGATCTGGCTGCCGTCGGCGCACAACCGGCCCTTTGAATATCCCGGACATCCGCTTCCTGCTGGCGTGACCGACAACATGGCGCTCTGGGACCATGATATCCGGACCAAGAACGCGCTGTTCGGCGGCGCGATCAACAGCCACCGCGCGTCGCTCGGGCTGCCTCCGTTGGACAACGTCCGCGATTACGTCTACGGCGATCCCGTCCTGCTTGCCTGCGACCCGACGCTCGGACCTTGGCTGCCCTCGGACCTGATCGGCGCCCTGCAGACCGGCGCCTGGATCTTGGCCGATGAACGGCCGCTTCCCGACGGGCTGGAGGCGTTCCTCGAAGTCGGCGCGCCGCCGGTCTATGTCGGCTTCGGCTCCATTGCGGTCGAGAGCGAGGCCGGACGCGCGGCCATCGAGGCGATCCGCGCCAAGGGCCGGCGCACGGTCATCACGCATGGCTGGGCCGAGCTCGGCCCGATCGACGAGCGCGACGATTGCTTCGCCGTCGGCGATGTCAACCAGCAGGCGCTGTTTGGCCGGCTGGCGGCGGTCATCCATCACGGCGGCGCCGGCACGACCGTCGCCGCGGCGCGGGCAGGGGCGCCGCAGGTGGTGGTGCCCCAGATCGGCGACCAGCCCTATTGGGGGCGGCGGGTGGTTGAGCTCGGCATAGGCGCCGCGCATGACGGCCCGACGCCAACAGCGGAGTCATTGTCCGAGGCGCTGGAGACGGCGCTGGCGCCCGAGACCCGTGTCCGGGCAGGCGCGGCCGCTCACTTGGTCCGCCCTGACGGCGCGGCGGTGGCGGCAAAGTTGCTGATTGATGCATTGAGTGGCGGGTGATTTCACTGCGTCAGTTCCGCCAGCGCCCTTTGCAAGGGCGCCGGCGAGACCTGGATCGGGCCGGAGAAGGGCGTGTCCATGTCCATGATCAGATAGATCGCCGGGGCCACCAACGCCCCGGAAATGAGGCAAGTGCAGACGACGGTGGCGTTGCGCGGTGCCCGGAAGCCGAAGCTGGCGAAGATCAGTGTCAGCCAGGCGACGAGCAGGGCGATCAGCGGCGCGGGGATGGCGCCCTCGGACTGCTCGGCCAGTATCCAGCGTTGCTCGATCACCTTCCGCAGCTGCTGTGTCGCGGCCTGCTGCGCAGCGGTCTGCTTGGCGTCCGCGGGCGTCAAGCCCGCCAGGATATCGCCGACCTGATTGAGCAGCAGCTCCGATAGCCTGTTAGGGACGACAGTCGTGTCGTTGTCGGCGGCGGAAGTGTCGACGACGCGTTGGACATAGGCGGTGATCGATTGCCGGGCGCTGTCCGTCTCCGGTCCGTACTGTCGGAGCGTTCGGTCAAGCAGGATGAGATCGGTGGCGAAGGCGTGGACATTGCCATCGATGGCCTCGAACGTGTTCTTGGCCGAATTGATCATCAGGCCGAGCACCAGCGACGACATCACCACGAAGAGGTTCGCGGCAAGCCGCACCACGGCGCTGGTGTCGTCCTGGCGGTGGTGGGCGGGAAAGCGCTCGTGCACCATCAGACTGACCAGCGAGGCGCCGGCCAGACAAGCAAAGATCGCTGTCCCTACAAGCACTTCACCCATGGCTGATATTGCGCATGGCAAAGGCCGCTTGCCAATTGGCTGTGCGAATTCGTCATTCTAGGGCGAAGCGACGCGAAGCGGAGCGCAGACCCTAGAATCCATGCCATTGCATATGAACGTCGCTCCGGTGCAGAACGATCCTTTGTTCTGCACCGCTCCGCTCTTCGGCAGCGGTCACGGCATGGATTCTAGGGTCTGCGCGCGTCGCTTCGCTCCTTGCTCCGCCCTAGAATGACGAGACCGGGGCGCAAGCGCGACCCTCGAAACACCCTTCCAATGCCCGCCGAAGCCTTTATGAATGACCGCCGGGGCGGCTCCACCCTCACAATCATGCACGAGGAAACCATGACAATACGCGCTGTCGTCTGGGGCGAGAACATCCATGAGCGGACCAACGAGGTGGTCGCCGGCATCTATCCGCAAGGCATGCACACGACCATCGCCAACGCGCTCAACGCCGACAAGGCGATCTCCGCATCGACCGCGACGCTGGAGCAGCCGGAGCACGGCCTGCCGGAATCCCGCCTCGCCGAGACCGACGTGCTCGTCTGGTGGGGCCACAAGGACCATGGCGCGGTGGCCGACGAGGTGGTCGAGCGCGTCGCTCGCCGCGTCTGGCAAGGCATGGGGCTGATTGTGCTTCATTCCGGCCATTTCTCAAAGATCTTCAAGCGGCTGATGGGCACGCCCTGCACGCTGAAATGGCGCGAGGCCGGCGAGCGCGAGCGGCTCTGGGTGACGAGCCCCAGCCATCCGATCGCCGAAGGCGTCGGCGAGTATTTCGAGCTCGAGAACGAAGAGATGTATGGCGAGCAGTTCGCCGTTCCCGAGCCGCTGGAGACGGTCTTCATCTCCTGGTTCCAGGGCGGCGAGGTGTTCCGCTCGGGGCTGACCTACCGGCGTGGCGCGGGCAACGTCTTCTACTTTCGCCCTGGCCACGAGACCTATCCGACCTATCACGACGCCACCGTCCACAAGGTGCTGCGCAACGCGGTGAAGTGGGCGCATAACCCACAAGGCTCGAAGCCGGCCATCCTCGATGCGCCGAACGTGCCGGTCGAGAAGGCGCTGGAGCCGATCGTCGAGCGCGGCGGCAAGCTGCACGCATCCGGCGAGGCCGGTTTCCGCTAGAAGCACTCGGGAATTGCGCGACGACGAGGCTTAGGCCACATTGCGTCGCATCATTTGAATCGAACCAATTTGCTCGGAGTGCAAGAAAATGCGGCTTTTGATACTTGGTACCGGCTGGATGGCGCAGGAACACGCCCGCCGCTTCAGCGCGATCGAGGGCGTCGACATCGTCGGCGCGGTCGATGTCGATCCGGCCCGCGTCGGCGAATTCGCCGACAATTACAACATCCCGAAGCGGCTGACCTCGCTGGAGGCTGCGCTCGCCTGGGGCGATTTCGACGCGGTCGCCAACGTCACGCCCGACCGCATCCACCACCCGACCACCATGGCGCTGATTGCCGCCGGCAAGCCGGTGCTGTGCGAAAAGCCGCTGGCCGAGAATTTCGGCAAGGCGAGCGAGATGGCCGATGCCGCGGAGGCCGCAGGCATCGTCAACATGGTCAACCTCACCTATCGCAACGTGGCGCCGCTGCAGAAGGCGCGGAAGATGGTGCAGGCGGGCGAGATCGGCACGGTGCGCCATGTCGAGGCCTCCTATCTGCAGAGCTGGCTGGTGTCGAAATTCTGGGGCGACTGGCGCACCGACCCGAAATGGCTCTGGCGGCTGTCGCGCGGCCATGGCTCCAACGGCGTGCTCGGCGACGTCGGCATCCATATCCTCGATTTTGCCAGCTATGGCGCGGCGCTCGACATCGACCACGTCTTCTGCCGGCTGCGCGCCTTCGACAAGGCGCCGGGCAACCGTATCGGCGAATATCAGCTCGACGCCAATGACAGCTTCGCCATGACGCTCGACTTCGCCAACGGCGCCTTCGGCATGGTGCATGCCAGCCGCTGGGCGACCGGCCATCTGAACGAGCTCAGGCTGCGCATCTATGGCGACAAGGGCGGCATCGAGGTGGTGCACAATCTCAACGGCTCGCTGCTCAAGGCCTGCGTCGGCGAGAATGTCGAGAACGCCAAATGGGAAGAACTCGACGCCGGCACCGTGCCGACCAACTACCAGCGCTTCGTCGATGCCATTCGCAGCGGTGTGCAGACCGAGCCGAACTTCCGCCACGCCGCGGGCCTGCAGAAGGTGCTGGATCTCGCCGTGGTGTCCGACGAGAAGCGCGCCGAGCTGAGGGCCAACGCGGATACGCAGTAGCGCCTTTCCTCGCCCCCGCCAACGGCGGGGGAGAGGTGGCCGCGAAGCCGCCGGAGAGGGGCCTTCGCAGGGCGCTCCCCTTCATCTCCGCTGCGTCGAGCCACCTCTCCTCCACTTTCGTGGGGCGAGGAACCCAAGCTCTGCTACCGTCTCGCCCGATAAATCCCCACCGCCGCCGCTACAAGCGCCGCATTCCCGTCGGCCACGCTGCCGCCGGGCAACTCCTTGCCGTCCTCCAACCCAACGCGGGTCGAAAATTTCCGCAGCGCCGCCCGCTGAACAAAAGGCCACACGGTGGCGTTCTCGCCATGCAGCAGGATCGAGCGGTGGATGCCTTCGCGCTGCAGCACCTTTTCGATGCCGTCGGCGACGGCAAAGGCCTCGTCCAGCGTCTGCTCGGAAATCTCGATCAGCACGCGCAGCACCCGACGGCCGTGATCGAGGTTGGCGAGCCTGAGCGCGTCGCCGATCGACGCCAGCCCGGCCTCGATGCCGACGCCGCGCTCGCGCAGGGCCTCCATCACCTCGGGCGCCGCCGCCTCGCCGAGATTGACCGAGGCATAGTCGGGCAGCTCACGCCAGCCGGCGATGGCGGCAAGGGTGCGCCTGTCGTCCTTCTCGATCCAGGCGCCGGTGGAGACGCCGATCAGCGTGCCCGGACAGGCGCGGCGCAGGGCCGCCACCGTCCGGTCCATCGCTTCCGGGGCGAGGCTTTCCTGGCGGTCGGCGCCGCGCGCATGGACATGGAGTTCGGCTGCGCCTGCAGCGAGCGAGGCGGCGCCGTCACGCGCCATGGCGTCCGGGTCGAGCGGCAGGGCAGGATGGAAATCGGCGGCGTGGGCGCCGTTGATGCAGGCCTGGACGATCATGGCGGCGATCCTGTTGTTAATGCGAATCTAGCGCAGGCGGGGCAAAGCGGAAACGGCGGATAATGAAGCTTGCTGACAGACGTCCGTGGTCGCCGTGATCTTCAGCGCGCGCCGTAGAGCGCTGGCCTGGCAGGACTGACTTGCAGCCTCAACGCATCGCCCGTCTCCCCATCATCACCCCCATCACCGCCAAACTTCCGATCAGCACCGACAGCACCCCTGCCGGCAACTCCGTCGGAGCAAACACAACGCGGCCGGTCCAGTCGGCGAACACCACCAGCGCCGCCCCTGTTATCGCCGAGCCGAACAATTGCGGCCCGGCGCGGCGCAGGCCCATCAGCCCGGCCAGATGCGGCGCGAGCAGCCCGACGAAGCTCATCGGGCCGACGACCAGCGCCGCGGCCGCCGTCGCGATCGCCGCAAGCACCAGCACCGCCAGTCGCGCGGCGCGAAGCGGAACGCCGAGGCCGGTCGCGACGCCGGCGCCGAGCGGCAGGATCTCCAACCAGCGGCAGGCAAGCGCCGAGAGCGCCAGCCCGGCGAGGCCGGCCAGGAACACGACGATCGCGAAGTCGGGTTCCACCCAATAAGTCGAGCCGCTCAGCCAGGCGAGCACCTGGCCGGAGCGCGGATCGCCAAGTGCGAGAAACAACAGGCTCGAAGCGTCGAGCAGGGCGGTGATGCCGATGCCGGTCAGCAACAGCCGTTCCGGCGTGAAGCCGCGGTCGAGGCCGATCAGCAGTATGGCGCAGGTGACGACAAGCGCGCCGACCGTTGCGCCGAAGAGCTGCAGCCCGGCGCCGGCATCGGCAAAGATGAGCAGCACCGCGATCAACCCCATGGCGACGCCGCCGCCGATGCCGAGGATTTCCGGGCTCGCCATCGGGTTGGCGAACAGGCGCTGGACGAGGCAGCCGGCGACGCCGAGCCCAAGACCCGAGCCGCAGGCGGCGACGACGCGTGGCAGGCGCCAGGCAAACGCCTCCGGATGGAGACCGACGCCATCGGGCGCGCGGCCAAGAAGGAAGGCAAGAGCAAGCGCAAGGGCGAGCAGGATGGCCAAGCCGGCAAGCACGACCATCGGCCGCCCTGCGCTGCCGCCACCGAGACGAGTGGCGATCCCGCCGCCTGTCTCCAGCATCAGGCGCGGCACCCGTCTCAGCAAGAAGATCAGCATTGGCGCGCCGATCAGCGCGGTGACGGCGCCGGTGGGCAGGTTCGCCGCCTGGTCGGGCGGCAGGCGCTGGATGAGCTGATCGACGAGGAGCACCAGGCCGGCACCGGCCAGCGGCGCGGCGACGAGCCGCTCACCGAGTTTTTCCGCGCCGAGCACACGCGCCAGATGCGGCGCCGCCAGCCCGACGAAGCCGATGATGCCGACGGCGGCCGCCACGCTTGCTGACAGCAGCACCGCGGTGGCAAGCAGCAGCGGCTTCGAGAGCTTCGACAGGCCGAGGCTTTTAGCCTGCTGCTCGCCGAAACCGAGGATCAGCAGGGGCCGCGCCAGGGCGGCGGTGACGATCACGCCGACAGCGACGCGCAGCGCCAGTTGCTCGACGCCGGTCCAGCCGTCCTCGACCAGCGAGCCGGCGCCCCAGATGAACATCGAGGCGAGATATTGCTGGTTGAGCAGCATCAAGAGGCTGGAGACCGAGCCGAGCGCGAAACTGACGACGAAGCCTGAGAGGATCAGCGTCGTCGGATCGGCGCGGCGCCGCCAGCCGATCGCCGCGATCAGCCCCCAGGCCGTGAAGGCGCCGGCAATCGCGAGCGGCTCGGGATGAGCGGCATGCAAGGCGGGCGCTGCAAGCACGCCGACGGTCAGCGCCAGATGCGCGCCGGCATTGACGCCGAGCGTCTCGGGCGCGGCGAGCGGGTTCTGCAGCACCTGCTGCATCAGGACGCCGGCCAGGCCGAGGGCCGCGCCCGCCAGCAGCGAAACGGTGAGCCGCGGCCAATAGGCATAGTCGAGGAGTAGCGCCCGCACCGCTTCGCTGCCCTGGATATCGGCGATGTTGGTGGCGATCAACCCGGCGGCGAGCAGCAGATAGACGCCGCCCGCGAAAAGGATTGCCAGCCGGCGGCGGTCACGAAGCATGGCCGCGCTCGAAAAGCTCTGCGTGTTGCAAAAGCTGGTTGGCGAAACGGCCGGCCGAGGGCAGGCCGCCAAAACCCCAGACGCTGGGCAGGATCGCATAGTTGCCGGGCGCGAACACCGGCAACTGGCCGAGCAGCCCGTCGCGCGCCCCGAGCTTGGCGCGCACGGCGGGCGGCACCGGCTCGATCACCAGCACGGCCGCGTCGCGGATTGCAAACAGCCGGTCGACGCCGGCATTGGCAAAACCCCAGAAATTGCCCGGGCCCGTCCAGGCATTCTTCAGCCCGGCGCGCTTCAGCACATCGTCGAACAGGCTGCCGCGGCAGAACACCCAGGCGTGGCGGTCGTCCTGGAAATAGAGCACCAGCACCGGCCTTGTCGCCGCCGCGCCGACGGCATCCTTGAGCTTGGCGATGCGCGCATCTGTGGCGGCAACGAGATCGGTCGCCGCCTGCTCGCGGCCGAGAAGCGCGCCGAGCCGCCTCGTGTTCTCCTGCGCATGGCGGTAGGGCTCGAGGTCGTCGGTATAGGTGGCGAGGCTGATGACCGGCGCGATCTTGCCGAGCACCGGCTCGATCGCCGTGAATTGCGGTGTGGACAGGATGACGTCGGGCTTCAGCGCCGCCAGATATTCGAGGCTCGGCGTGGCTCTCAGACCGAGTTCGGCGACATCGGAGGGCAGGGCAGGCGAGCCGACCCAGTCGCGATAGCCAGCGGTTTCGGCAAGCCCGACCGGCGTGACGCCCAGCGCCAGCAGTGTCTCGGCCGTTCCCCAGTCGATGGTCGCAACCCGCTCGGCATGCGCGGGCACGGCTTCATCGGCCACCGCCGGCAGCACCGGCAGCAGCGCGAGCAACGACGCCAAGAGCAACGACGCCAAGAGCCTTGCGATCACGGATACCTGCCAGCCGTCACCATTTATAGCCCATGGTCAGGCTGATCTCGCGGCTCTCGCCGTAGAAGCAAGTGATATTGCAGGAAGCGACATAGGCCTTGTCGAACAGATTGGAGACGTTGAGCGCAGCCTTGAAGTTGTCCTTCTCGTAGCGGATCGCGGCGTCGACCACGGCATAGTCGGGCACCTTCTGCGTGTTGACGCTGTCGGCAAAGGAGGACCCGACATAGCGTACCCCGCCGCCGATGGTGATGCTCGGCAGGCGGTCGGAGGGAATGGCATAGTCGAGCCAGAGCGAGCCGAACTGTTCCGGCGTGCCGGTCGTCACCTTGCCGATCTCGGCCGGATTGCCTTCCCTGATCTTGAGGTCGTACCAGGTGTAGGCGGCGGTGAGCGTCAGGTCGGGCGTAAGCTGGCCGACGGCTTCGAGCTCGACGCCGCGCGAATTCACCTTAGCGATCTGCCGGTTGAACAGCACGCCGTCGCTGGTCACCACATTCTGGCGCGTCAGGTCGAACAGCGAAGCGGTGAGCAGCACATCGCTCAGCCAGGTCGGCTGGTATTTGACGCCGACCTCGTATTGCACCGCCGTTTCGGGCTTGAAGGCCTCGCCGGTGGAGGAGTCCTTGCCGGTCAGCGGCAGGAACGAGCGCGAGATCGAGGCATAGGGCGAGATGCCGTTGTCGAAATTGTAGATGGCGCCGGCGCGGCCGCTGAAGGCGTCGCTGGAATAGCTCGCTCGCACGCCGGTCGGGCGGTCGGTGACTGTGGTCTGGGCGTCATCGTAGCGGCCGCTGAAAACCAGGTTCAGGCGGTCGATCGTCATCAGGTCCTGGGCATAAAGGCCGGTCTGGTTCTGCAAGGTGTTCGACTGGTCGTAGCGCGAGGTGACGGGCGGCGCCCCGTTATAGACCGGGTTCAAGACGTCGAGCGGCGGCGCGTCCTCGAAGCCTGACTCGTCATGCAGGTCGAAGCGCTTGTAGTCGAGGCCGAGAAGCAGCGTGTGGTCGATCGGGCCTGTGGACGTCTTCCATTCGACCTGATTGTCGACGGTGAACAGGCCGAGGTTCGGCTTCGACAGGAAGTTGGCGCGATCGAGCAACGCCGTGGTGGTGGTCGGCGGGCTCACCCAGCCTTCGCCATAGACATTGCGGAAATCGACCTCGAGATGGCCGTAGCGCAGGTTCTGCCTGACCGTCACGTCATTGTCGAAGCGATGCTCGAACTCATAGCCGATCATCTGCTGCGAGCGCTCGAACTTGTCGACGCTGGGCTCGCTGGTGAACAGGTCGCGCGGGATTTTTCCAAATGGCGCGTCGACCACGGTGCCGACATAGGGCAAGAAATTCTGGCCGCGCGTCTTCAGCTTCGAGACGTTGGCATAGACGGTGAGGCTGGTGTCCTCGTCCGGCTTCCAGGTCACTTCCGGCATGACGGCGAACTGGTCGTTGTCGGTAAAGTCGACCTGGGTGCCGCCATAATTGCCTGTGGCGATGAAGCGGTAGGCGAGCGTGCCGTCCTTGTTGACGCCCTCGACGTCGAGGCCGGTCCAGACATTGCCGAACTCGTTGACGCCGATCGCGGTCTCGCCGCGGTTCTGGAAGGTCGGCCGCTTGGAGACGAGGTTGATGAGACCGCCCGGATTCGAGGCGCCGTAGAGCGCCGACGACGGCCCGCGCAGGACGTCGATGCGGTCGAGGAGGTAAGGGTTCACCTTCCAGGTGGCGAAACTGTCGCTCGACTGCAACTGCAGCCCGTCGAGGAAGTAGCTGCTGACCTGCGAGGAGAAGCCTCGGATCAGGAACCAGTCGTTGCGGGTGTCGTTGCCGAAGGTTTCGGAGCGGATGCCCGGCGAATAGCGCGTCGCTTCGACGACGCTGCGCGCGGCCTGGTCCTCGATTTGTCGACTGCCGACCACGCTCACCGCTTGCGGCGTCTTTTCCAGCGGCTGGTCGGATTTGCTGGCGCTGGCGTCCTTCTTGGCCTTGTAGCCGTCGAACCCGGCGCTGCCGGTGCCGGCTTCGCCCTCGATCTGGATCGGCGCCAGCACGTCCTGTTTCTCCTGCGCCAGCACATGTGGCGCACCCAGGAAAGTCGTTGCCAGCAAAAGCCCCGCCAGAACGCGCCGGTTCGTCATCACCCTGATCCCATCTCCGATAGCTGCGCAGCGCTATTCAAGATGAGTAAAAGAGTCAACTTTTATTTTGTCAGGCAAAACTGAGAGGCTACGATCTCCCCCACGAGGAGGTAGATCGGCAGTTGCGGCGACGCGCTAACCCAGATGCTCTGCCCGCAGTTTCTCTTTCATCCGTGCCAGTGCCGGCTCGCCCCCGGCCGCGAGCTCCCTGGCGATCCGGGCGAGATCGCCGTCCGCCTTGCGGTATTTGCTGCCCCAGGCGCCGAGCGTCGCCAGCACCGGGAGCAGGTCGATGCCCGCTTCCGTCAGCCGGTAGATCGCCTTCAGCCCGTGGCTGGGGTCGTCGCTGCGGGTGAGGATGCCTTCGTCCTGCAGCGTCTGCAGCCGCTCGGCCAGCGTTCGCGACGATATGCCCTCGTCCGACTGAAGGAATTCGCGAAAATGCCTTTTTCCGGCGAAGACAAGGTCGCGGATGATGAGCAGCGTCCAGCGGTCGCCGATGAGCTCGAGCGACAGGCTGATCGGGCAGCCGGACCTTTCCTTTGTCGACATAAATTCGGTTCCATTTTTAAATCACTTTACTATTGACATCGTTCGCCTCAAGTGTCAAACAGTTCCAAAAGTAAAGCAATTAAGAGCATGAGGAGGCCCGGAGATGAAGAAGCTTATCCTACAGATGCAGATGTCGGTCGACGGCTTCGTCGGGGCGATTGAAGAGCATCGCTGGCAGCTTTGGGATTGGGACGAGGAGAGCGACTGGGACGACGAGCTGAAGGCGGACTTCAATGCCGTCTTCGACACCATCGATACCATTCTGCTCAGCCGCAAGATGGCCGAGGACGGCTATGTCGGCCACTGGAGCAATGCGGCGGGGAAATATCCGCAAGACCGCTTCCACGCCTTCGCCCAGCGCATCGTCGAAGCGCAAAAAGTGGTGCTGAGCGACAGGCTGAATGCCTCGCGCTGGGAGCGCACACGTGTCGCCAGCGGCGACCTGCCGCGCGAGGTCAATGCGCTGAAGGCGGGCGAGGGCGGCGACATCGCCGTGTTCGGCGGCGCCGGTTTCGCCTCGGCCCTGACCGCCGCCGGGCTGGTCGATGAGTTCCAGCTCTTCATCAATCCGGCGGTGCTGGGCGCCGGCCGCCGCATCTTCGACCAGGGCGGCTTCGCCAGGCTGAAACTGCTCGGGTCCAAATCCTATGCCTGCGGCATGGTGGTGAGCCGCTACGCGCCGGCCGGGTGAGGGGGATCAAGGCGCGCTGCTCGAATCAATCGGACAGCGCACTGTCTCAATCGCTTGTTCGATCGCGCTTTTCCTCGGGGACGATCAACTGTCCCGCCTTATTGGCTTGGATACGGCCCCTGTGCGTGGATTTCCCGGTATCCCGCCTCATCATTGGCTGCGGCCGTGAGCCACCAGGCCTCAAGCGGCGTCAGACCGATGAGCACGCGGCCGGCCAATTCGGCGGGCTCCTCATTGGCCGTATCAAACACCGCCCAACTGCCGGTGGGGTCCAGCACCGCGACGAATCTCATCCGAGACTCCATCCATGATGAGCACCTAATCTAACAGGCGTTTCATGGCGTTCCTATGATCTGGCTCACACAAGCTGGCCTTGTCCACCGATCGTTTCGTGCCGAGCGGCAAATCCGAACGACGCGGGCAATGCCGGCGCGCGGCCTCACTGTCCCGCCTGATCCGCATCCGTCAGCGTGCCGAGGAAAGCGACGATGTCGTCGATCTCGGCATCGGTCAGCACCGGCTTGTCGCCAGGCTTCCTGCCGTTGAAGGGCGGGTCCGTACTGAGATTCCCCCAATAGGCTTTTGGCAGGTCGTCGAATTTGTCGACCGTGCCGTCGGCGTTCCTCGGATACCAGCGGCCGGGGTCGCTGTCGCGGCTGGCGTAAAAGGCCACCGCCTCGCGCAGCGTGTGGAAATAGCCGTTGTGGAAGAAGCTCTTGCGCAGCGCCACGTTGCGCAGCGTCGGCGTCTTGAACAGGCCGCAATACTCGCCGTGGCCCTTGAAATCGGTGCGCACCGGGCCGCAGAGGCCAAGGTCGAAATAGTTGGGATCGGCGTTTGCCGGGATCGCCGGATTGCGTGGCACGGCGATGGCTATCAGGCCGTAGTCGGTGAATTGCGGCGGCTCGCCATCATTGGCGGGCTCGCTGAGATGGCAGCTTGCGCAATTGCCTTTGGTTTCGTCCTCGAACAGCGCCCGGCCGCGCAGCTCCTGCTCCGTCAGCTGCGCCTTGCCGGCCAGGAAGGCGTCGTAGCGGCTGGAATAGGGATAGAAGTCGACGCTGCTCTGCTCGAAGGTGCCGAGCGCTTCCACCGCGGCATCGAAGGCATCCTGCGGATGCTCGAAAACATCCGCGCCGAACGCCGCCTCGAAGGCCTCGGCATAGGGCGCCTTGCGCAAGCTGGCGATCACCTGGGCTTCGTCCTTGTTGCCCATCTCGAAGGGCGACAAAAGCGGGATCCGGGCCTGGTCCTTGCCGTGGTCGGCGCGGCCGTCCCAGGTCAGCCCGCCGGTCGGGCCGTTGTCGACGCTCTCGTCGCCCTCGTCTTCGGAATCGTAGAAATGCTCGGTGAAGGCGGGCGCCGCCTGCAGGTAGCGCAGCGACGGCACCGCGCGCAGGCCCGGCTGGTCGAGATTCTGCCCGCCCATCTCCACCGGCGCGGCCGAGGCCGGGCCGAAGGCATGGTTGGGATCGTGGCAGGACGAGCAGGCCTGCTTGCCCGAGGCCGACAGCGCCGGATCGAAGAACATCTGCCGCCCGAGCGCCGTCAGCGCCTCGGCGCGCGCGAAGGCTTCCGCGCGCGTCATCGGGCCGGGGTGGACGCTGCCGGACGGGAGGCTTTGGGCCGGCCAGAGGATGGCGCCGGCGAGCGTTGCGAAGGCGACGGAGGTCCAGCGTGTCATAGTTTTGCGTAGGCGTGGATTGCTACGGATTGATGACATTTGAGACGTGGTCATTTGCGCGCGTCGAGTTCCTTCGCGCCCCTCTGTCCTGCCGGACATCTCCCACCACTTGGGTCCCACTTGGGGGAGATTGACAGTTGCACCGAAGGTGCCATTCCTGCAACGCTGGTCCCCCCGAGGGAGATGTCCGGCAGGATAGAGGGGGGCGCTGTCCCGCCAGCGTAGCAGGTTCGCTTAATGCCCATCGCGCTCCACCCCCCTGTCACAAAGCTGACAAGCACCCGCCCTAGCGTCGCCTGGTTTCTCCAGCCATTCCCCAGCCACGAGGCATCCCTAAATGATCCGGTCTTTCCTCTCCCTTTGCCTCGCCTCGACGGCGCTGGCATCGTTCGCCGCTGCTGCCCAGGCGGCTCCTCCCGGCTATGACAAGATCGACACCGTCGTCGTTATCTATGCCGAGAATCGCAGCTTCGATAATCTTTATGGCGGCTTCCCCGGCGCCAATGGCCTCGCCAACGTCTCGACCGACCAGGCGCGCCAGCTCGACCGCGACGGCAAGCCGCTTTCCGAGCTGCCGCCGGCCTGGGGCGGACTGACCGGCAAGGGTGTGACCCCTGCGGTGACGGAAGCCCAGACCGCGCATCTCGCCAATGCTGTCTTCGCCATCGACGATCCCAAGGGTTTCAACGAGGGCACCAACGTCATCACGCATGATCTTTGGCACCGCTTCTACCAGGAGCAGATGCAGATCGACGGAGGCAAGAACGACAAGTTCGTCGCCTGGGCCGATTCCGGCGCGCTGGTGATGGGCCATTATGACGGCTCGGTGCTGCCGATGTGGGCGGTGGCCAAGAAATACGTGCTCGCAGACAATTTCTTCCAAGGCGCCTTCGGCGGCTCCTTCCTCAACCACTTCATGCTGGCTTGTGTCTGCGTGCCGTTCTATCCGCATGCCGACACCAGCCCGGCGAAGGGCCAGATCGCCGTCGTCGAGCCCGACGGCGTGACGTTGAAGGTGGCCGATAATTCGCCGGCCTCCGCGCTTGGCGGCGTGCCGAAATTCGCCAATGACGGCGCGATCACGCCGGACTTTTATGTCGTCAACACCATGCAGCCGCCTTACCAGCCGAGCGCCAACAAGCCGGCCGAGGGCGGCGACAAGGCGCTCGCCGATCCGGCCGCGCCGACCACGCTGCCGCCGCAGCACGACATCACCATCGGCGATCTGCTGTCCCTGAAAGGTATCTCCTGGGCTTGGTATAGCGGCGCCTGGCAGGCGGCGCTCGACGGTAAGAACGCGACGCCGGTGCCGAACTTCCAGTTCCACCACCAGCCCTTCAACTATTTCGCGGCCTACGCGCCGGGCACGGCCGCGCGGGCCGAACACCTCAAGGATGGCGGCCTCGACGGCACCGAGTTCATCAAGGCGATCGACGACGGCAAGCTGCCGGCCGTCACCTTCTACAAGCCGCAAGGCAATTTGAACGAGCATGGCGGCTACGCCGATGTGTCGTCCGGCGACAAGCACCTCGCCGATATCGTCGCGCATCTGGAGAAGAGCCCGCAATGGCAGCATATGCTGGTCGTCGTCACCTATGACGAGAACGGCGGCTTCTGGGACCACGTCGCGCCGCCCAAGGCCGACCGCTGGGGGCCGGGCAACCGCGTTCCGGCCTTCATCATCTCGCCCTATGCCAAGATAGGCACGGTCGACCACACGCAGTACGACACGACCTCGATCCTGCGCTTCATCACCGCCCGCTACGACCTGCCGGTGCTGCCCGGCCTCGTCGCCCGCGACAAGGCGCTGGCCGCCAACAACGAGCCGCCGATGGGGGATCTCACGGCCGCGCTTGATCTGACGAAGTGAGGCGCCTTTCCTCTCCTCCGCGAATGCGGGGGAGAGGTGGCCGCGCAGCGGCCGGAGTGGGGGCCTTCGTAGGGCGGTCCCCCTCTCCGTCGCGGCTTCGCCGCGCCACCTCTCCCCCATTTCATGGAAGCGAGGAAACGCTAATTGCCAAGTCAGCGCCTAACCTTCCCGGTTTCCTCACGAATTCTCGTCCGCTATCAATGACCTCCAAATCGGACGAGGACATTCGATGAGCGAACTAAAGATCAGAACTCGTGCGACCGGCGCTTCTGCCATCCTGCCGCCCGGCGGCCTTCCGACCGTCACGACGCCGACCGGCGGCGCGGTGGATGTGGTGACTTCGGTCAGCGCGCCCGGCTTCAACCCGCTGGACTTGCTCTTTGCCTCCCTGGCCGCCTGCATGGTGCTGAGCGCCCGCATCGCCGCAACGCGCCTCGGCGTTGCCAACCGACTTGGCGAGGTGAGGGCGGAGGTCGGCGGCGAGAAGGCGAAGGACGAACCCTCGCGGGTCGAGACATTCACCATCAGGCTGGAGATTGCCGGCGATCTCGACGCTGCCACCAAGCGGCGCATCGTCGAGGATGCCGAGACGATCTGCACCGTCTCCAACACGTTGCGCGGCGCGCCGGCGCTGCACGCGACGCTTGGGTGAATGCATGGCCCATCTTTCTCCGATCGACTACGCGACCGCTTCACCCGAAATCCGCGCCGAGCACGACCGCGAGCTCTTACTGCGCGGCCGCATGACCAACATGAAGCGCATCCTGCTGCACTCGCCGGCCGCGCACCGCATCTACGCCGAATGGTTCACGCTGCGGGATCTGCTCAGGTCCGCGCTCGACGACCGCGCGATATGGCTGTTGTCGATGGCGATCGCCGAGACGATGCGCGCCGAGGTTCCGGTCACCTTCTTCCGCCGCGCGCTGATCGACGGCAGCCTTGATCCCGAGGCGATCGAGCCCACCGCCGACGAGGCGCTACTGATGTCCTTCGGCAAGGCAGTCGCCGCCGACGCGAATGCCGTTCCCGATGAAATCTGGGCCGCGCTCAAGGCGCGCTACGACGAGACGCTCCTGGTCAACCTCGTCGCCTTCGCCGGCATCATGGTGGCGACATGCGTGTTCACCAGTGCGGTGAAGGTGGATATGGATCAGGAGCTGGAGAGGTATCGCAAACCCTCTCCTTCTCCCCTTGTGGGAGAAGGTGGCTCGGCGCGATCGCGCCGAGACGGATGAGGGGTGTTCCAGCTTGGCGATAAGCGTGAAATCGCCGCCGCCTCATTCCTTCCAGCACCCCTGATCCGACCTCGCTTCGCGAGGCCACCTTCTCCCACAAGGGGAGAAGGAGAGGGCGCCCGGCTCAGCAAGAATCGGGTGGCCGCGGCATTTCCTTCGCCCCATCTTCGGGACAACCAAGCGATGGAGCCAACCCATGACCATCCATTCCCTGAACACCAAGCGCGCCGGCCGCTCCGCCGAATCCCGCGTCGCAGCACAGGACTGGCGCGCTCTGGTTTCCGAGCTCAACGCCCAAGGCTGCGCGGTCATGCCCGGCCTTCTGTCTGCGGAGGAATGTGCCGAAATCGCCTTCCTCTATCCGCACGAAGAACATTTCCGCAGCCATGTGCTGATGGCGCGGCACGGCTTCGGCAAGGGCGAGTACCGCTATTTCCGCTATCCGCTCCCCGATCTGATCGAGGGCCTGCGCACCGCGCTCTATCCGCGGCTCGCCACCGTCGCCAACGACTGGAACGAGAAAATGGGTGCAGCGCTGCGCTACCCCGCCGACCACGCCGCCTTTCTCAAGCGCTGCCACGACGAAGCCCAGACCAAGCCGACGCCGCTTTTGCTGCAATACGGCCCCGGCGACTTCAACTGCCTGCACCAGGATCTTTACGGCGCGCTCGCCTTTCCGCTGCAGGTGGCGATCCTCTTGTCCGAGCCAGGCGAGGATTTTACCGGCGGCGAATTCGTGCTGACCGAACAGCGCCCGCGCATGCAAAGCCGCGCCGAGGTGGTGCCGCTCAAGCGCGGCGATGCGGTGATTTTCGCCGTCCACAACCGGCCGGTGCAAGGCACCAAGGGATATTACCGGGTAAACCTGCGGCACGGGGTCAGCCGCTTGCGCTCGGGGCGACGGCATACGGTTGGCATCATCTTCCACGATGCGAAGTAGGGTGCGGCGCCGAAGCGCCAATCTCCCCCACAAGAGGGAGATTGGCTGTCGCCGCCGCCTTCGCCAACTTTCGCCGTCCAGTCTGCGGCGCTTCTGCCTCTTCCATAGCCGCCGCCGTTCGGGTAAGCGCTCGGCCAAATCCCGCCACCCCAGCGCCCTTACCCGGACCGCCCATGATCCGTCTCGAAAGCATCGGCAAGCAGAACGGCCGACAGATCGTCTTCATCGAAGCCTCGGCCGCCTTGCAGAAGGGCGAGAAGATCGGCCTCGTCGGCCCGAACGGCGCCGGCAAGACGACGCTGTTCCGCATGATCATAGGCCAGGAGCAGCCCGACGAAGGCCAGGTCTCGGTCGATCGCGGCGTCACCATCGGCTATTTCAGCCAGGATGTCGGCGACATGGCTGGTATGAGCGCCGTCGCCGAGGTGATGGAAGGCGCTGGTCCGGTCAGTGCGGTGGCCGCCGAGATGCGCGATCTCGAGCACGCCATGGGCGATCCCGATCGCGCCGGCGAGATGGATCAAATCATCGAGCGCTATGGCGAGTTGCAGCATCGCTTCGAGGAGCTCGACGGCTATGCGCTGGACGGCCGCGCCCGCGAGGTGCTCGACGGCCTCGGCTTCTCCCAGGAAATGATGGACGGCGACTTCGCGAAACTTTCCGGCGGCTGGAAAATGCGCGTCGCGCTCGCCCGCATCCTGCTGATGCGGCCCGACGTCATGCTGCTCGACGAGCCGAGCAACCATCTCGACCTCGAAAGCCTGATCTGGCTGGAGAAATTCCTGAAGGACTATGACGGCGCGCTGCTGATGACCTCGCACGACCGCGAGTTCATGAATCGCATCGTCTCCAAGGTGATCGAGATCGACGCCGGTGCGCTGACCTCCTATTCGGGCAATTACGAATTCTACCAGGAGCAGCGGGCGCTGGCCGACAAGCAGCTGCAGGCGCAGTTCGAACGCCAGCAGGCGATGCTCGCCAAGGAGATCGCCTTCATCGAGCGCTTCAAGGCGCGCGCCTCGCACGCCGCCCAGGTGCAGAGCCGGGTGAAGAAGCTCGACAAGATCGACCGCGTCGAGCCGCCGAAGCGGCGCCAGACGGTGGCCTTCGAGTTCCAGCCGGCACCGCGCTGCGGCGAGGACGTGGCGACGCTGAAGAATATCCACAAATCCTATGGCAGCCGCTCGATCTATGCCGGCCTCGACTTCCAGATCCGCCGCCGCGAGCGCTGGTGTGTGATGGGCGTCAACGGCGCCGGCAAGTCGACGCTTTTGAAGCTGGTGGCCGGCGCCTCAGAGCCCGACCAGGGCACCGTGGCGCGCGGTCCGAGCGTCAAAATGGGCTATTTCGCCCAGCATGCCATGGAACTGCTCGACGGCGAGCGCACCGTCTTCCAGACGCTGGAGGACAATTTCCCGCAGGCAGGCCAGGCGCCGCTCCGGGCGCTTGCCGGCTGCTTCGGCTTCTCCGGCGACGAGATCGAGAAGAAATGCCGCGTGCTGTCCGGTGGCGAGAAGGCCAGGCTGGTGATGGCGCTGATGCTGTTCGATCCGCCGAACCTTCTGGTCCTCGACGAGCCGACCAATCACCTCGACATGGCGACCAAGCAGATGCTGATCGAGGCGCTGGCGCAATATGAAGGCACCATGCTCTTCGTCTCCCACGATCGCCATTTCCTGGCCGCGCTGTCGAACCGTGTGCTGGAGCTCACGCCCGACGGCATCCACACCTACGGCGGCGGCTACACGGAATATGTCGCCCGAACAGGCCAGGAAGCGCCGGGACTGCGCGGGTAGGGCCGCGCGGCTTCTATGCTGGCGGCCCCTCCCGGTGTGGCAGAAGCCTTGAAATGCTGGCGGGACAGCGCCCCCCTCTGGCCTGCCGCACATCTTCCCCACGAGGGGGGAGATTGGCAACTTGGGCGCCCCGCTCAATCCAGCGACGTTGGCGATTGGCGAAAGCCGCGGTGACGTCCAATCTCCCCCCTCGTGGGGAAGATGTCCGGCAGGACAGAGGGGGGCGCGAAGGAACTCGACCGATCTTATCCTTGCTTCGCCAACCCGCGCTCGATCAGCCTCGCAAGCCGCGCCGAGAACGCCTTGGCGTCCGCCGGCTTGTCGCCGTCGAGCACGCGCGCCTCGTCATAGAGGAGATGCGCGGCGTCTTCCTTGAAGCTCCGCTCCTCGACCCCGAGCTTGGCGAGTGCCGCGACCCGCTCGTGCCGCGGGTTGATCTCGAGGATCGGCTTGGCCGCCTTGTCGAGGCGACCGGCGGCGTTGAGCAGGCGCTCGAACTGACGATCGGGGCCATGCTCTGGCGCGACCAGGCAAACCGCGCTTTCGGTGAGCCGGTCGGAAGCCTTCACATCCGAAACCTCGTCTCCCAGCGCCGTCTTTACGAAGGCCAGGAAGGTCGCGATTTCGGACGGGATTTCGGCATCCGGCTTCGAACCGGTGTCGAGCAGGGGGATCTCCGACAGATCGGCTGCACCCTGCGTCACCGACTTCAACGGCTTGCCGTCGAATTCCGGCGCCATCGTCGTCCAGAAGCTGTCGACCGGATCAGTCAAAAGCAGGACTTCGATGCCGCGCGCCCGGAACCCTTCGAGCTGCGGCGAGGCTTCCAGCCGGGCGCGGTCGTCGCCGGCCATGAAGAAGATCGCCTTCTGGCCGTCCTTCATCGCCGCGACATAGTCGGCCAGGCTGCGCAGGGTTTCGCCGGAGGTGGTGGAGCGGAAGCGGGCAAGCTTCAGCAGTTGCTCGCGCCGCTCGTAATCCTCGTAGAGCCCTTCCTTGAGCACGACGCCGAAATTCTCCCAGATCTTGGCGTAGGCTTCGGCATCGTTGTCGGCTGTCTTGGCGAGGTCGCCAAGCACGCGATTGGTCACGCCCTTGCGGATCGCGGCAAGCAGCGGACTTTCCTGGATCATCTCGCGCGAGACGTTGAGCGGCAGGTCGGCGGAATCGACCAGGCCGCGCACGAAGCGCAGGTAGCGCGGCAGCACATCGGCATCGTCGGTGATGAAGACGCGCCGCACATAGAGCTTCATGCGGCCCTTGCGGTCCTGGTCGAACAGATCGAACGGGCGTGAACCCGGCACGAAGGCGAGCACGCTGTATTCCTGCCGGCCCTCGGCGCGGAAGTGGATGGTAGCGGCCGGCTCGTCATACTGGCCGGCGACGCTGCGGTAGAAATCGGTGTATTCTTCCGCCTTGATCTCGCTCTTTTGCCGCACCCACAGCGCCGTGCCGTCGGCGATGTCGCGTGGCTCGGCGCCCGGCTTCTCGATAAGCGCGATCGGCACCGGCACATGGCCGGAGTGGGACTTGGCCAGCCCCTCCAGCCGGTAAGGCGTGGTGTAGGAGGCTGCATCCTCCATCAGATGCAGCACGACGCGCGTGCCGCGTTTCGGCGCCGCGGCAAGCGGCACGGAAGCGATCTCGTAGGTGCCTTTGCCGTCGGACGACCAGCGCCAGGCTTCCTCGCTGCCGGCCAGGCGGCTGATGACGTCGACATGATCGGCCACCATGAAGACCGAGTAGAAGCCGACGCCGAACTGGCCGATGAGTGCCGAGTCTTCGCTCGCCTTGCCGGCCTCGACGCGCTCGATGAAGGCGCGCGTGCCCGAGCGGGCGATCGTGCCCAGCGCCTCCGCCATCTCCTCGCGGCCCATGCCGATGCCGTTGTCCTCGACGGCGAGCTGCTTGCTGTCTGGATCGGCCGAAATGGTGATGCGCGGCTTTGCGTCCTCGCCCAACAGTTCGGGGCGGGTGATGGCCTCGAAACGCAGCTTCTCGCAGGCGTCGGCGCCGTTGGAGATCAGCTCGCGCAGGAAGACGTCCCGGTCCGAATAGACCGAATGCACCATCATGTGCAGCAGCCGCGAGACGTCCGCCTCGAATGTCCTGGTTTCCGTCGTTTTCGTATCCGTCGTCATTCAGAATTCCTGCGCTAGTCTTTCTATCCGCCGCGCCAGCGCGCGCCGGGTCATCAATCTCTCAGCCGTTGCTGTTTGTACTAAGGGTACCGTCCGCCAGCGCCGCTGGCGCCTGCGAAACCATGTCCGGCACCAGAATATCGTGGCGGCGCGCGAAGGCAACAAGGGTTGCCCTGACCGTTTCCGCGTCGATCTCCCCGGCAATGCCGGCTTTGCAGGCGTTGAGCGCGATCTCATGCGCGCTGCTCCTGTTCGCCGAAGGCCAGTCCTGAAGCAGGGCATGCGCCTCCATCACGGTTTCGAGCCTTGCTGGCAAGCCCATGCCGACGAGAATGGTGACAGGTTCTTCAAAGTGGTCGTGTTCCATGGTCCGAACCTCCTTTCGACTGCACGGCGATCGGATCGGGGCGAGGACCACCGGATGCGTGGCGACGCGGGTAGGGCGACTGCAGCACGATGCCGTGCGATTCCAGATGGTTGAGGATGTTGGCCTCGAGGCTTTGAATCGCCGCGGCCGGCCCCGTGTGCGCCACGGCTTTGGATTGGAGCAATCCCGGCGGCGGGAGCGCCTTGTGGGCCTTTACCAGCGCCTCGATCCAGGCGCCAACGGCGAGCGGTATCCGCGCGCGGCCGTCGACCCAGCGTGCCACTTCGCTTTGCGGATGGTTGAGCTCCTGAGCCAGGTCGACGGCGTCCCACCTCAGCACCTTCATGCATTCACGCAAACGTCCCGCAATCACAGTAACCTCCTTCAGCATGCCCGTATCGAATGCGGTCATCGATGCGGTGCAATTGACGAAGGACCCGCCTGGTGGGACGGGCCCAGTTCCTTGTTCAGCCCTTGGCGCCTGCCGTCGCCGACACCTGCTGCGCCGCCAGGAACATCAGCGTTGAGGCGGCGGTACGGCGTCTCCAGCCGGCGGCTTCGGCCGCGTCGAGCAATCCTGCAAGCTGCGGCTGCAGAGCGATTCGGCACTCCGCCTCATAGGCGAGGAATTCGCTCGGCTCATGTGTCGGTGCCGGCACCGGGCCGGTACCGCTCATCACATCCATGATGGCCTCCCAATCTGTCGCACGAGGCCCGCTCCCGAAGCCGGGCGCGGGCCTTTGGTCAGCGTCTTAGAAGTCCATGCCTGCACCGGTGGGCATGGCGGGCGCGGCTTCCTTCTTCGGCTTCTCGGCCACCATCGCTTCGGTGGTGACGAGCAGGCCGGCGACCGAGGCGGCGTCCTGCAGCGCGGTACGCACGACCTTGGCAGGGTCGATGACGCCCTGGCTGTAGAGATCGCCATATTGACCGGTCTGGGCGTTCCAGCCATAGGCGAAGTCGGTCTTCTCGCGCAGCTTGCCGACAATAATCGAGCCTTCCGCCCCGCTGTTTTCGGCGATCTGGCGAGCGGGAGCCTCGATGGCGCGCCGCACGATGTCGACGCCGTATCTCTGGTCAGGATTGTCGACGGCCACCGCGTCGAGCGCCTTGGCGGCCCTGAGCAGCGCCACGCCGCCGCCCGGAAGGATGCCTTCCTCGACCGCGGCGCGGGTCGCATGCATGGCATCGTCGACGCGATCCTTGCGCTCCTTGACCTCGACCTCCGTCGAGCCGCCGACGCGGATCACCGCGACGCCACCGGCAAGCTTGGCCAGACGCTCCTGCAGCTTCTCGCGATCGTAGTCCGAGGTGGTCTCCTCGATTTGCGCCTTGATCTGCGTAACGCGACCCTGGATCTCCTCCTTCTTGCCGGCGCCGTCGACGATCGTGGTGTTCTCCTTTTCGACCACCACCTTCTTGGCTCGGCCGAGCATCTCCAGCGTGACGTTTTCCAGCTTGATGCCGAGATCCTCGCTGATGGCGGTGCCGCCCGTGAGGATGGCGATGTCTTCCAGCATGGCCTTGCGGCGATCACCGAAGCCCGGAGCCTTGACGGCCGCGACCTTGAGGCCGCCGCGCAGCTTGTTGACCACCAGCGTCGCCAGCGCCTCGCCTTCGACATCCTCTGCGATGATCAGCAGGGGCTTGCCCGACTGCACCACCGCCTCCAGCACCGGGAGCAGGGCCTGCAGATTTGAGAGCTTCTTCTCATGGATCAGCACATAAGGCTCTTCCAGCTCGACGCGCATCTTGTCCTGGTTGGTGATGAAATACGGGCTGAGATAGCCGCGATCGAACTGCATGCCTTCGACGACTTCCAACTCGGTGTCGGCGGTCTTGGCTTCCTCGACGGTGATGACGCCTTCGTTGCCGACCTTCTGCATCGCTTCGGCTAGGAAGCGGCCGATCTCGGCGTCGCCATTGGCCGAAATCGTGCCAACCTGGGCGATCTCGTCATTTCTGGTCACCTTGCGGGCGTTAGTCTTCAACTCCTGGACAACAGCCTCGACTGCTTTGTCGATGCCGCGTTTCAGATCCATGGGATTCATGCCCGAAGCAACGGCCTTGGCGCCTTCCTTGACGATCGCCTGGGCGAGAACGGTTGCGGTGGTCGTGCCGTCGCCGGCAATGTCGCTGGTCTTCGACGCAACCTCGCGCACCATCTGCGCGCCCATGTTCTCGAACTTGTCCTCGAGCTCGATTTCCTTCGCGACGGTGACGCCGTCTTTGGTGATGCGTGGGGCGCCGAACGACTTGTCGATGACGACGTTGCGGCCCTTCGGACCGAGGGTCACTTTCACCGCGTCGGCGAGGATGTTGACGCCGCGCAGCATGCGCTCACGGGCGTCGGAATGGAACTTCACTTCCTTGGCAGCCATTGGAACACTCCTTCAGCAGGCAGCTTTCGTTGACCGGATAGAGTTGGGCCGGCTCAGGCCGCTTTTCCGAGCGCGGATGTCTGTTCGATCACACCCATCACGTCGCTTTCCTTCATGATGAGCAGGTCTTCGCCGTCGAGTTTGATCTCGGTGCCGGTCCACTTGCCGAACAGGATGCGGTCGCCGACCTTGACGTCGAGGGCGACGAGCTTGCCGCTTTCGTCGCGGGCGCCGGGACCGACGGCGATGATCTCGCCTTGCTGCGGTTTTTCCTTGGCTGTGTCGGGGATGATGATGCCGCCGGCCGTCTTCTCCTCTGCCTCGACGCGGCGGACCAGAACACGGTCATGCAATGGATGGAACTTCATATCGTTCTCCTTCGGGACAAACAGATTTTGAGAGGTTCCTCCACTCCGGGCCGGAAGGCCCGGAGCAGGGCTCGCGATCCTTTCGGCATCGCGCGCATGTGGATGTGGTTTTGCCTTTTCTGGTTTCAAGAGGTCGCGGAAAAATTTTTGGCACTCGTGCCATGCGAGTGCTAATGCCATGAAAACATGAGCCGAATCAGAACGGGTAGCGTGCTTCTCCGCTTGAATTTTCCGGAAGGCGGAACAAAATCATTCGAGCCCTCGACGAGTGAGCGCATTGAAGCTGAAGCTGTCGAAAGGAGTTTTGGAAGACGGAGGACCAGATGAACCGACAGGATGTCTCGCCGATAATCCCTTCTCTTGTTCCCGAAACATGCGATCTTGCGTTGGATCGGCTGCTGTCGCCGGCAAGGCATTTCAAGCACCCCGACGAGGTCGTGAAGGACGATACCCTTGACCTTCAGGAAAAGCGGGCAATCCTGTCGTCCTGGGCGTCGGATGCCTGTGCCGTTGAGTCCGTCCCGGCGTTGCGGCTGCCTCCGGGAAGCGATCTGCCGGTCTCCTTCGATCAGATCATGAATGCGCTATGCCAACTCGACGCCGCGGCCGCGCAGTCGACGCGCACGAGTAACCGTCGGCAAATTATTGACCGCCTGGATGCATGACATCTTCTATGATGACTATGCGGCTTTGGGGGCGCTGCACTTCTTCGTGCGCGCCGCCCCACCATCGCCCTGCAAGACCTTTAGATGGCTATTGCCATGCGTTGAAGGCGGGTCCCAGTCGCAGGTTCTTGGTGCAAAGCTGAACGGCTCAGGCCCCTTGACGCAAGGTAAATCAATTCCCAAATCGATTTTCGCCGGCGCTTGCAAGAGGCCGGCAAGGTCAAGGAGCGCCGCGTCCTTGGCGCTCCTCGTATCTATGTTGCTCAATGGAGGATGTAGCTATGAGAAACAGTTTCGACTTCTCTCCCCTGTTCCGGTCGAGCATCGGCTTTGATCGAATGCTGAGTGCGCTCGAGACGGCAAGCCGTATCGAAACCGCTGACAACTGGCCACCCTACGATATCGCCAAGACAAGCGAGGACGACTATCGCATCACTATGGCGGTGGCGGGCTTCAGCCAGGAAGAACTGGCCATTACCCAGGAGCAGAATATGCTCATGGTTTCTGGTCAGAAGGCAGGCGAAGACAAAGGTGAGTACCTGCATCGCGGCATTGCCGGCCGCGCGTTTCAGCGCCGCTTCGAGCTTGCCGACCATGTCAAGGTCGTCGGTGCCAGCCTCGTCAACGGCCTGCTCACGATCGATCTCAAGCGCGAGATTCCGGAAGAAATGAAGCCTCGCCGGATCGACATCGCGGCGGACAAGGCAGTGCCAAAAGCCGCGACGAAAAAGATCGAAGAGAAACAGGCCGCTTGAGGCCTCTTCTCGGCGCTACGTGCGGAGCGCCGGGTGATGTGTCCCGGCGCTTGAGGCATTGTCTTCCGGGCGAACGGAAAGGAGGAAAGCAATGAGTGTCCGCGATCTGATTCCCTGGGGCCGAAGCAATGGCAACCAGCTACCGAGTGTCTTTCGTGATGGCGAACGCGATCCGTTCCTGTCGCTGCATCGCGAGGTGAATCGGCTGTTCGACGACGTCTTCCGCGGCTTCGGCTCCGGCTTGCCGTCGTTGGGCGGCGTCTCAGCCCTCGGTGGCGGCTGGCCGAGCGTCGAGATCTCCGACAACGAGAAGGAGATCAGGGTGGCGGCCGAAGTGCCAGGCCTGGAGGAGAAGGACATCGAGGTCCTGCTCGATGACGGCGTGCTGACGCTGAAGGGTGAAAAGCGCTCTGAGACATTGGACAAGGAACGGCAGTTCTCGGAGCGCGTCTATGGTCGCTTCGAGCGTCGCATCCCTCTGGGCTACGAGATCGAAGAAGACAAGATCGATGCTCGCTTCAAGAACGGTGTGCTGACGGTAACGCTGCCCAAGACCGCGAAGGCGCAGTCGCAGGCCAAGCGCATCGAAATCAAGAGCTGATATCATGGCGGGGGTTGGACTGATGGCAACAGCCCCCGCCATATACGGAACGGCCGACGCTGGCGCGGGTGCTGACGAGAGCGTGGGATGATTGCCTGTTACGCGAGCCGCTGGCACTGCCACGCAACGCGCGTCGATGTCGTTCCGCCGAACGCTGCTCCACTGGAACCACTTACCGCGCTTGGCGCAGATGTCGCTTACGGAACATCGCGCAAGCGTCTGGAAAGGTGCGATAACCTTAATTTCTTCCGTCTTTTGGAGAGGGTTCCCGTACGGAATGCAAAGGGCTAGATTAGCAATTCGTTAATTAATACGGCGGGTGTGAGCGTAAGAGGTGTGCCGTTATGAATTTCAAATCCCTGATCAAGCGGGCCGAAAACGTAGACAAGGAATTTCAGGAGCTTCAGTCGGATTTGGCGGAAGCTTTCGAGGAATGTCTTGCGGCTGACGAACAGACGTCGATTGAGGACGACATGGTCGCCGATCTGGCGGCGGGCGACGAGGATCCTCCGGCCGAAAGCCAGCCCGAGGCAGTGGCCTCGCGGCTGACGCCGCATACTCAGACGCGGCTGGCCGCGCTGGAAGCGGTCTCCGGGCTTTTCCGCGACGGGCAGGGCCATCTGGAGGAGATCGAGGCGAGGCTGGCGGAAATCGCCACCGCGCATCAGATGACGCGCGACATCCTGAATGTCCTGCATCGCGACGCGCTCCGCGCCAACGAGCTGGAGCTGGCGAACGCCGCTCTGAGCGCCGAACACAAGACCATGTCGGAACAACTGCTCGACGCCGCCAGGAAGCAGCGCGAACGCGACGGCGCGGCCGAGGCCTGGCAACAGCGCGAGGCAAGCCTTGTCCAGGACCGGGAGGCACTGCGCGAGGCGCTTGCGGCGGTGCGGCTCGAACTGGTCGAGATGGGCAACGAGAGCGCAAGGCGCGAGGCGGAATTCGGCGAGATCGTCAAGACGTTGACCGCCAAGACCGTCGAAGCAGACCGGCGTGCCGCCGAGAACAAGCTGCTGCGCGAAAAGCAGGTCGGGCTTTCGGTCGACCTGGAGCAGGCGCAAAAGCGCGAGGCCGAGGCCCGGCACAAATTCGACGAGTTCGCCGCCGCCCACGCCAACGAAACCGCGCGAATTTCCGAGCTGTTGGCCCAGATCGGCAGCCACGACAAGGAGGAGGCTCGTCTGCAGAAGTCGCTGGAGGCGGCGCAGGCCAAGCTTGCCGAAGTGGCCGAGGCAGCCAGCATCGCCGAAAGCGACGGGGCGGCCGAGCTGGCGCGGAGCCAGGCGGAGATGCGCGGATTGCGTTCCGAGATCCAGGAACTGCAATCGCGGCTGGAGCAGGCCTCGAACGACAAGACCGAAGCCGCGGCCGAGATGACGAGGCTCAGGGCGCAGTTGAACGATGCCGTGACCGAACGGCAGATCGCGGAGGAACGGCTGGCGGTTCTCAGGAACGAGAGCGAAATGGACAAGAAGAACCTGTCGGTGGTCAGCACGAATCTCTCGCAGCTTTCCCTGCAGCAGGCGTCCGAGCAGATCCAGCTCGATATCCAGAAGCAGGAATGCGAGGATCTACGCGCCGAGATCGTGACGCTCAATGCCCGCATCCAGGAGCTGCTGCCCTACGAGCGGCTGCACAGGGTGACGGATGCCAGGTCGCGCAAGGACGTCGTGCCCATAACCAACGGCATCATCGCGGAAGCCGCGCGCCCGACCGCGCGGCGCAACAGCCGGCGCAACATGCGTGCCAACGCAAGTTAAAGCGCTCGCGGTATCAGCCTGTCGGCGTTGCTGCATCTAAGGCGCGTCTCGCTGAAACGACGCGCTTTAAGCCCTTGTTTTGAATGCATGTCGTTCTCCCAAAACCGCTGCTCGCTTTTGGGCGACATGCATCGGGAGAGAGCCTACTTGCCGGCCATATGGTCGGCAAGCTGCTGCGCCTCGGCAAGCAGCGCCGGGAAGGCCGGATCGCCCGGCAGGCGCGCGGCCATGCAGGCGCGATAGTCGCCGTCGCCTTTTTCCCAGGCGGCATTGGCGGAATCATAGGCCTGCTGGTCCTTGAGGTCCGAGCCCTGATAGGTCTCCTGGAATTTCTGGGCGGTCGCGTCCGCCGTGGTCCAAATGGCCTCGCAGGCCGCGATCTTCGGTATGGGCGGTGATGCGGGCGCCTCGGCGATCAGCACGCGGTCGCCCTTGACGACCGCGACGACGACCTGCTGGTCGTAGATAGGCCCCACATCCTGCGTCCAGCCGCCGAGCCGGGCGACGGTGATGTCGGCGCCTTCCGGTTTCTTCAGCGGAAAGTCGAGCGTCTTCACGAAGGCGGCATCGGCGCCAATCGCCTGGGTGTAGAAGCCATCGAGCTTCAGCGCCTCGTCGAGGCTGGTGGGCAGCCTGAGGCTTTCATCGTCCCCGTCGGCCCTTGACTGCAGCCAGCGGTCGGCGAGACCCCGCGTCGTCGCCACGATGCTCGGGCCTTCGTCGCTCTTGGCGTAACGCAACCCGTCGAGCATGCCGAAGCCGATATCGGAGGCGCTCAGGCTTTCCAGATTGATGGTGCCGGTTGCCGGAAAATCCTTGACCGAAAGCGGGCCGAGAATGGCCGAAAGACGCTTTTCGAGATCGGCCTGCGCCTTGGCATTCGCGGCATCGAGCGCTTCCACTTGAGCGTTCGAGCTTTCCAGCGCCGCGATGTCGGAAATCGCCTTGTCGCGCGCGGCGATATAGTCGTCCTCAGGCGAGGCCGCGAAAGCCGTGCCGCCCGCGAGAGCGAACAGAAGCGTCCAGATCAACCGCATGATGCAACCCCCGCGATGCGTTCTACCCAATGACAGGCGCACATTTGAAGACAAGATCGGGCCAAAAAAAGACGGCGAGAGCTGACAGAGTCCTTCACCCCTTCCGCTTCTCGACCTCCGCCTTCCTCAGCAGGAACCGCTGGATCTTGCCGCTCGGCGTCTTCGGCAGTTCGGTGACGAACTCGACCTCGCGCGGATAGGAATGCGCCGAGAGCCGCTTCTTGACATGTTGGGCAAGCTCCTCGGCCAGCGCTTCGCTGCCCTTGTAGGCCGGCGCCAGCACCACGAAGGCCTTGACGATTTCGGTGCGTTGCGGGTCGGGCACGCCGACCACCGCCGCCTCGTTGACTGCCGGATGCTCGATCAGCGCGCTTTCGACATCGAACGGCCCGATGCGGTAGCCGGCCGAGGTGATGACGTCGTCGGCGCGGCCGATGAAGGAAACCGAGCCATCCGGCTCGTACTCCACCGTGTCGCCGGTGCGATAATAGCCGCCGGCGATCGCCGGCGTCTCCGCTTGGTGGTAGCCGTCGAACCAGCGCAGCGGCGACCTGGCTATATCGACCGCCAGCACGCCCGGCTGGTTGGGACCGAGCTCGTTGCCGGCTTCGTCCAGCACCACCATGCGGTAGCCCGGCATGGCGAAGCCGGCCGAGCCCGCGCGGACAGGATGGCTGAGCCCATGATGGTTGTTCACCATCATGCCGTTCTCGGTCTGGCCGTAATGGTCGTGGATGGGCGCGGCGAGATGGGCGTCGAACCAGCGGATCACTTCCGGGTTGAGCGGCTCGCCGGCGCTGCTCACCACGCGCAGCTTGCCCTTGACGCGGCTGGCCGCCTCTGGCCCTTCCGCCATCAGCAGGCGATAGGCAGTGGGCGAGCCGGCGAGACTGGTCACACCCAGTCGTTCGATGATCTCGTAGGTGCTTCTGGCGTTGAAGGCGCCTTCGTAGAAGGTGGTGGCAATGCCGAGCTGGAGCGGCCCGGTGATGGCGTAGTAGAGCCCATAGGCCCAGCCGGGATCGGCGATGTTCCAGAAAATGTCGTCGGCGCGCAGCCCGATCGCGTCGCGCATATAGGCGCCGAAGGCAAGCAGCGCGCGGAGCGGCACCGGCACGCCTTTCGGGTGCCCGGTCGTGCCGGAGGTCGACATCATCATGAACAGATCGGAGCCCTTGCGCATCACCGGCTTGCACTCGGGGGAGGCGGCGGCAACGGCGGCGCGGAAATCGATATCGCCTTCGGGCAGAGTGTCGCCGGGGGCAAGGACGGTGGCGATGCGCGGATGGTTTTCCACATCGTCGAGCTTGCCGCGGTTTGCGGGGTTGGTCACCACCAGCTTCGCCCTGCTGTAGCTCAGCCGATGCTCGATGGCCTTCGGCCCGAAGGCGGTGAACAGCGGCTGGTAGACCGCGCCGACGCGCCAGGCGCCGAGGATCAGAGCCACCAGTTCGGGGATGCGCGGCAGCATGCCGGCAACGACATCGCCGGGGCCTACGCCGAGGTCCTTCAGCATGTTGCCGACGCGGCCCGACATGTCGGCGAGATCGTCGAAGCTGAATTCGCGCAGCTCGCCGCCGGCCGAGATGGCGCGCAGCGCCAGCCGGTTTTTGCCTGTGTAGCGGCCGCAGCATTCGACATAGGCGTTGATGCCGCTCGTCGGATCGCCGTCGAGCCTTGCGATCTCGTCCTCGATACGGAAGCGCCGGACGGCGTCCTCATAGCGCGGCAGCGCTGCCGGCATTTCAGTCATGGCAATCCTCCCTAGGCGGCACGCCATCTCCCCATGGCGCGGGTTGATGAGACATTGCCCGAAAACACGGCGCGGGTCGATTGCGGCAAAAGTCTGGATTTTGGCAGGCGAGCGACGTTGCGTTCTACGGCGCCCCCTCTGTCCTGCCGGACATCTCCCCCACGGGGAGGGAGATTGGCAGTTCCGCTGACGGCGATCCTCCTGCAACGTTGGAGATTGGCGAACCGAGCGAGACATCCGATCTGCCCTCAAGTGGGGGAGATGTCCGGCAGGACAGAGGGGGGGCGCGAAGGAACGCAAGCTTTCGTCGGTCAAAGCCTTTCCAACCAGCAAGTTAGCGTCCATTCCGGAATCCGCGTCTGAGCTGTCTACACACGCTTCCGGTAAAGGCTGATCGTCATCTCCTTGCCCACACCCGCGGGCGTCAGCATGAAGTAATCATAGGTCGCGACTTCGCCCGACGGGCCGACCAGCCCCTTCGACCAGATCGGCGCCTCTTCCACCCGCATCTCGGCCCACTGCCGCGCGAATTCCGGGCTGAGCGCCTTGAGTGGATCGAGCACCGCACGGATGTCGGGAGCCGCAGCACAGCCGACCGTCGCCGCGCGGAACTGCGCGATCGCCGAGCGCGCCACCACCTCCCAGTCGGCGAACAGCGCACGCCAGGCGGGATCGAGGAAGAGCCGCTTGAGCAGGTTGCGCTTCGCCGGATCCTCCGGGTGGTCGAACCCGCCGAACAGGCTTGCCGCCTCGTCGTTCCAGGCGAGGAAATCCCAGGCGCGGTTGAGCGCATAGGCCGGGTTGGGCGAGAGCGCCGCAATCAGGCCGGCTATCCACGGCTCGGGCGAGGGGTTGCCCGCCGACGCAGCCTCGGGCAGCCATTCCGGCTTCGCAAGCTTGAACAGGTGCTCGCGCTCGATCGGCAGCAGCTTCAGGACATCGGCGAGCGCATTGAGCACCTGCGCGGAGGGATTGGCCTTACGTCCCTGTTCCAGCCACGTGTACCAGGTCGCGCTGATGCCGGCGAGCAGCGCCACCTCCTCGCGCAGCAGGCCGGAAGCCCGCCTGCGCCTGCCGGTGCTGATGCCATGCCGCGAAGGTTCCACCCGTTCGCGCATGGCGCGCAGGAAGCGGCCGAGCTCCTTGCGCCTGTCGGCCTCGGCCGTTCGTTCCAGCATGTCCGACCTCGAAAGAGGTAGCGGCGCTACCAGCAGCGCCACTCATCTTGTACCATCTGGCTACCAGTATAAATGGAGCAGCGCATCTGACAACGCACCGGTCGCACCCAACGCGGCCGACTGGCCAAGGATCCAAAAATGAATGCGCTGAAAAACATCAGGAACATCGACTACACCGTCATCTTCGCCCGCGACATGAAAGCGATGCGCGGTTTCTACGAGGACATCATGGGCTTTCCCGTCCACTCGACCCTGGGCGAGGGCTGGACCGCCTACCAGGTCGGCTCCTGCCTGCTGGCCCTGACGAGGCGTGGCGTGATGTTCGACGATGCGCCGGCGCCGGCGGGCGCGCTGTCGCTGCAACTCGCCTTCCGCGTCGCACCGGCCGATGTCGACCAATGCGCCAAGGCCCTGCGTGAGAAGGGCGTCGCCATCGAGATGGAGCCGACCGACCAGCCCTGGGGCCACCGCACGCTGTTCTTCCGCGACCCCGACGGCAACGTGCTGGAGATCTACGCGGAGATCTAGGGATCAGGGGAGGCGCAGTCCTTGCGCCTCCATGTGCCGTTTCCAGCGGCTGCGCAGCTCTGCCAACCGGCAGCCGATGCGCTCGTCGAGGAAGGTGGCGGCGCTGACGCGGTCGGTGCGGAAATGGCGAAAATCCTGTCGCAGCTCGCACCAGGCGGCGAGCAGCCGCACCGTCTCGGCATAGCCGATCACCGTCGGCCAGATCAGGCGTTCGCTCCCCTCGTCGCGTTCGTTGCGGTGGCGGATGTGGATCTTATGGCCGTCACGTCGTCGCGCACGCTGTGCGCCACATGCAGATTGACGATCAGCGAAAGGATCAGCAGCCCTGCGCCGACCAGGATGAGCCCGCCGATGAGGAGGTAGCCATGGCCTGCGTTGAAATCCATTGGTTCGCCCCCGAAGCCCCGGACAACCCAGACTAATACCATTCCGCCGAAACAACTATCCGAAGGGCAGAGGCGAGACGAAGCGTCTGCCGCTCTGCGGCAACCGTGGCGGTTGACCTATCCGCCCATCCGGCCGATATCCTGCCCAAAATCGTCCCGGAATCCTCTATGACCGCAGACCTCGAACAACCAGCCGCCGCACGCAACGCCGACGCCGCCTGGCAGGACGACGTCCGCGCCGGCGCGCGCCATGTGCGCGACCTTGCGGCGCTGCCGCTCTCGCCGGCCGAGCGCGCGGCTGCCCAGGACGCCGCCGCCGCTCACAAGGTGCGCGTGCCGAAACCCTATCTCGAGCTGATCGACTGGGACGACCCCAACGATCCGATCCGCGCCCAGGTGATCCCGTCGCCGCAAGAGCTCGTCGCCACCGAGGGTGAACTGGAAGACCCGATTGGCGACCATGCCTTTAGCCCGGTGCCGCGGCTGACGCATCGTCATGCCGACCGCGTGCTTCTGTTCCCCACCTATCAATGCGCCGTCTATTGCCGCTTCTGCTTCCGGAAGGAATCGCTGACAGCGATCGGCCGCGGCTACACACGGGAAGCGCTGGAGCCGGCGCTCGCCTATATCGCCGGGCACGAGGAGATCCGCGAGGTGATCCTGACTGGCGGCGATCCGCTGTCGCTGCCCGACAAGGCGCTCGCCGAAATCCGCGCCCGCATCGAGGCGATCCCGCATGTGCGGTTGCTCCGCATCCATACCCGCGTGCCGGTGGCGCTGCCTTCGCGCATCACGCCCGGCCTGGTGGCGGCCCTGCAGGGAAGGCTGATGGTGACGGTGGTCACCCACTTCAATCACCCGCGGGAGCTGACCGCCGAAGCCGAGGCAGCCTGCCGGACGATGCGGCAGTCGGGTTTCGTCCTGCTCAACCAGAGCGTCCTGCTCAAGGGCGTCAACGACCGTGTCGAGGTGCTGGAGGAGCTTTGCCGCGAGCTGATGTATCGCCTTGGGGTAAAACCCTATTACCTGCATCATGGCGATCTGGCGCGCGGCATGGCGCACCGCCGCACCACGATTGCCGAGGGCCAGGTGCTGGTCGCCGAACTGCGCGCCCGGGTCTCCGGCGTCTGCAATCCGACCTATGTCATCGATTTGCCCGATGGCGGCGGCAAGGTGCCGCTCGGCTCCAGCCACGTCGAGGGCCAGGATGGCGACACCTGGCGGATTCGTGGCCAGGACGGAAAGACGAGGGAGTACAAGGAAGTGGTCGGATAGGGGATACCTCAAGCCGAGCAGAGGGGGCGCTGTCCCGCCGACTTTCAGAGACTGGTTCCTCGCTCTCTGCAAGGAACTTCCGTCCCGCGCCCCGCATTCTATGCGCGGGGGCTTAAGGAGTGCAGCGTGAAGGCTTTGTTGGGAGTTGTCGGCGGCTTCGTGCTGACCTTGGCCGTGTTCGCCAGCGGGCTCGCCTTCGCCACCTGGCTGCTGGCCGCCAAGCCGGTGCGCCAGGCGACGCCGGCGATCGGCGTTTCCGAGCTTTGGACCAAGGACGCCCAGCCGGTCGATCCGGCGAAGCAGGATCTTCAACGCATCCCGGCCCAGCAGTCGGCCGGCGCGCCTGCCAAGGCCGGCGAGGGCGCCAAGGCGGATACCGGCGCGCAGACCGCGGCTCTCCCAACGCCGCAACCCGCCGCGCCGCGGCAATTGCAGCCCTTGCCCGATGTCGCCCAGCCCAGCGTTCCGCAGACGGGCCAGGCCGATGCCGCCGCCCGGCCTTCCGGGCAGCCTCCGGCCCAGCAGGCGCAATTGCCCGCCGCCCATCTCGAATGGTGCGCCAACCGCTACCGCAGCTACCGTCCGGAAGAAAACAGCTACCGCTCCTACAGCGGCGAACTGCGCCCCTGCGTCTCGCCCTATTTCGATCCCGGTGGCGACAGCACCGCTTCGACCGATGCAGGCCAGAATGGGCAGATCGATCAAGGCGCGATGGCCGACGACCAGGCCGAGATGGAAGGCTACGCGCCCACGCGGGGCGGCTACGCCACCACCTATGGCGGCCCGCCGGAAGAGATCTCGCCCGAGGATCAAGCCCCCAGGGATCGACTTTTGGGCCCACAAATGTCGGGCGACCATGTCGACTACTGCTTCAGCCGCTACCGCACCTACAATCCGCAGGACAATACCTACCAGCCCTATGACGGCGGCCCGCGTCGGCAATGCGAGTAGGGCGCTTTCATCGTCCTTGCAGAGCAATCACCGAAAGGCGCCAATCGCCACGGTGAAGGAGGCACCATCGCGGACGCTGCAATCTCCGCCCTTGAGGGGGGGAGGGGGCGGCAGACCAGAGGGGGGTGCCTCGCGCCATTCGTTTCCGGTTGGCTTTGCGCGAAGCAAAGACCGGGCGGAACCCGATACCCCGCAGAGACAAGCCTGAAACACAAAGCCTCCACAACCGGCATCCCCGCGAAACGCCCGGACATGATCCTCGCGCAGGCAAAGAAACGCGGAGGAGCGCGCCGATGACACCCGACCAGATCAAGCTCGTGCAGGATAGTTTTCGCGAGGTGGTGCCGATCAAGACGGCGGCCGCCGCCTTGTTCTACGAGAAGCTGTTTGCCATCGACGGCAGCCTCAAGGCGCTGTTTCACGCGACCGACATGGGCAAACAGGGCGCCAAGTTGATGGCGGCGCTGGGTTTCGTCGTGCACGGGCTTTCCCGCGCCGAGACCATCCTGCCCGCCGTCCAGGATCTCGCCAGGCGCCACGTCGGCTACGGCGTCGAGGAGCGCCACTACCCGATCGTCGGCCAGGCGCTGATCGAGACGCTCGAGACAGGCCTCGGCGAGGCTTTCACGGCCGACGTGCGGGAAGCCTGGGCAGCCGCCTATGGCCTGCTCGCCGGCGTCATGATCGCGGCCGCCCGCGAGGTGCAGTTGGCGGCCTGAGTTGGCTTTGGTCCCTCACTTGGCGGAGCGAGGGACCGAGTGCGGCGGGGCGGAGAAGGGCTTTTGTAGCGAGTTCCCCTTCTCCGTCCCCGCCCGCCGTGGAGCGCCGGAACCGTCAATCTCCGCCATCGAGGGGAGATGCCCGGCAGGGGCAGAGGGGCTGTCCCGCCAGTGTTCACCGCCAAACCTCCCGGGCTGGGCGGCCTACGAAATCCGCTCTTGCGACTCCCAACACTTGACCTTCCGCCAGATGTTGAAATCGCTCTCTCCCCGCAAGAGGAGAAGCGCCTGTACTGCTGTCGCTATTTCCGTCTTGCCGGCTTTTTCTTCGGCGTCGCTTCGACCTGCCCGCGGGCGAGTCTGGCTGCGCGAAGCCGTTCCGTCTTTGCCTGCCGGGCGGCCGCTTCCCCCTCGATTATCGCGCGCGCCGTCCTCGCGGTGGCCTCGCTCTTGGCGTCGCCCTTCGGCTTGAACAAACTCGTTTCAGCCATGGTCTTACCTCGCTGCTTGAAACGAAAAAGGCCGGGCAAGCCCGACCTCCTCCAAAAGCATGTCTCTCGAAAGTGGGAACCGAGACATGCGTGAAAACCAAAGTGCTCCAAGGCCAGATGCCAGTACATCCGTGGTCAAAGGCCATGGATGCGCTCAGGCCGCCTGGAGATTCTCCGCGGAGCTCTTGCCGTTCCGCTGGTCCTTCACGATGTCGAAGCTCACCTTCTGGCCCTCCGCCAGGGAGCGCATTCCGGCGCGCTCGACGGCGGAGATATGGACGAACACGTCCGGCTGCCCATTGCCCTGTTCGATGAAGCCGAAGCCTTTGGTGGTGTTGAAAAACTTCACGGTCCCGGTAGTCATACGATTTTCCTTTCAAATCGACACAAATCATCGCCGCTTGGCTTCATGCCAAACGTCGCAGTCTTCGAAATTGAGAGGGAAGATCGTCAGGGCGCCAAGGCGCGGAAACAACATTCGTTCCACAAGATCGATTTGAAAAAACATAGCGCTTGATCGACGTCACGACAAGGCGCGACAAATAATATTATCAATGGCCCTTTGTGACGGGCGGCTTCAGGACGTGGATAACGCTCGCTCTGTCGGCGGCGATGTGATCTCCGCAGCCTCGTTCATGGCGCCAAGGTCGCAGTGGTTAGCCACCGCCGCCCTGCGTTCACGCTGGGCGGCGAGGCTCAAGCCAATCTGCCGCCTAACTCGCCCAGATCGAGCAACCAACCTTCTGTCCCGTCGCGGGATCCTGGACGACTTTCGCGGACACGCGGCGCAGCCCAACCCTGTTGGCTTTGACTTCCTTGCTCGCGAGGTAGGTCGGGTCGCCGACTTCCCAGTGGTAGCGCGTGTTTGCCGGCGCGCGCTTCCAGGTGAATTTCGTGCCGTAGGCCAGCTGTCCCGGAACGTTGCTGTCGAACCGGCAGTCGATGGTCGCCGGTATCGCTCCCTTCGCCGCCATCGCGTTGACGACGGCGTCGGCATTCGCCGTTGTCAGCCATTCGTCTATGCCGCTCGTCTGGTATGTGTCTCTGCCACTCATGGGGAATGACGCGCATCCCGTAAGCAGCAGCAACACAGCGATTGTTGCGCTTGCTCTGCCTGCCCGCCTGCTGCCTGCGTGATTGATGCACATGCCCCGCTCCCTTGCTCTGGAAGAAATGGAAAATTAACCGTGTCGAATGGTGCCGGTGCGGCGTCTCTTCGTATATTAGGAACTTCACATGCCCGACGCGGGGGCTCAAAGCATGTCGCCCAAAGTGTGCGGCGGCTTCGAGAACGACCTGCATGACAGCAAGGCGGCCCGTGTGACCGCCCCGCCACAAAACTTAGCCGTGCCCGTTCCTTAACGGCACGCGCCCACAAAATTAACCTTTTGTTAACCATTCGGCCGGCACCCTTTAACCATTGAGTAAGGATTCGTCTGGCCGTGACCTTCGCCGCCCCTTTGCACAACAAATCCATCCGCTTCCGCGCCCGCTCGTTCGTGGCTTTCACTCTCACCCCGGAAGCTCCCATCGACGACTGGCTGGAGGGTCTCGATCACTGGATCGGCAACTCGCCGGGTTATTTTGCCGGCCGCCCGGTGGTGCTCGATTTGAACACTTTGAAGCCGGGGCCGGAGGAGATCGCGGCGCTGGTCGGCACGCTCGCGCGGCGCGGCATCCGCGTCTACGCCATCGAGCTCGAGGGCGCCGATCTCGGGCCCGATTTGCCGCCGCTGCTTGCCGGCGCCAAGGAAGCGACCGCCGAAGGGCTGCTGGGCAGGGCCGCGCGCAAGGCGAAGGCGGAAGAAATCACGGTCGAGACGGCCGCTGTGGAAGACGTGCAGCCGGGTCAGGTGAGGGCGCCGCAGGATGAGCTGGCAAAGCTCGATGCGGAGAACGCTGAAGTCGCCGAAGCAACCAAGGCCGAACCGGCGAGGTCGGGGCAGGGCACCGTGGAGGCGCGGCACGAGCCCGCCGCCGGCACGCTGATGATTAAGGCGCCGATCCGCTCCGGACAGTCGGTCTTCCACCCGCATGGCGACGTCATCGTGCTGGGCTCGGTCGCGTCCGGCTCCGAGATCGTCGCCGGCGGCTCGATCCATGTCTATGGCACGCTGCGCGGTCGCGCTATCGCCGGCTCGGAGGGCAATGTTTCGGCGCGCATCTTCTGCCGCAAGAACGAGGCCGAACTGCTCGCCGTCGACGGCTGGTACACCACGGCCGAGGAGATGGAAGGCGTGTCGCGCGGCAAGGCGGTGCAGGCCTTCCTCGACAACGATGCGCTGTGCGTCGTGCCGCTCGGCTGAGTTTTTTGGGGCGGCAAGCTTCGGACCGGTTTCGCGTGCCAAGGTTGTCAACGAATCCGCCGTGCCCGGCACGGTCATGAATAAGAATCGCCAATGGAGGCTGGATATATGGGCAAGGTAGTCGTGGTCACTTCGGGCAAGGGGGGCGTCGGCAAGACGACCTCGACGGCCGCGCTCGGCGCTGCCGTGGCCAAGACCGGCAAGAAGGTGGCGCTGGTCGATTTCGACGTCGGCCTGCGCAACCTCGACCTCATCATGGGGGCCGAACGCCGCGTGGTGTTCGATCTCGTCAACGTCATCCAGGGCACTGCGAAGCTGTCGCAGGCGCTGATCCGCGACAAGCGGCTGGAGACGCTCTATCTGCTGCCGGCCTCGCAGACGCGCGACAAGGACGCGCTGACCGAAGAGGGCGTGGCCGAAGTCATCACTCGGCTGCGTTCGGTGTTCGACTATGTCTTCTGCGACAGCCCGGCCGGCATCGAGCGCGGCGCCCAGCTCGCCATGCGCTTCGCCGACGAGGCGGTCATCGTCACCAACCCGGAAGTGAGCTCGGTGCGCGACTCCGACCGCATCATCGGCCTGCTCGACGCCCGCACGATGAAGGCCGAGCAGGGCGAGTTGATCCAGAAGCACGTGCTGGTCACCCGCTACGACGCGGCGCGCGCGTCGCGCGGCGAGATGTTGTCGATCGACGACGTGCTGGAGATCCTTTCGACGCCGCTGCTCGGCATCATCCCGGAAAGCCAGGATGTGCTGCGGGCCTCGAATCTCGGCGCGCCGGTGACGCTCAGTGAGCCGATCAATTCCGCCGCCAAGGCCTATCTCGAAGCGGCAAGACGCCTGGAAGGCGAGGACCTGCCGGTGGTCGTCCCCTTCGAACGCAAGGGTTTCCTCGATCGGCTTCTCGGAAGGAGGGCGGCATGAGCATCCTCGACCTTTTCAAGCGGCGCACCAGCGCGCCGGTGGCGCGCGAGCGGCTGCAGCTGCTGCTCGCCTATGAGCGCCAGAGCCGCGGCCAGCCAGACCTGGTCTCCATCCTGCGCGAGGAGATCATGGCGGTCATTGCCAAGCACGTGCAGATCGACCAGGACTATCTCCAGGTCTCGATGGACCGCGGCGCGACCATGTCGACGCTGGAGATCGACATCCAGATCCCCAACAAGAGCGCCGTGCCGCTGGCGATGGCTGGGTGATTAGCTGATCTCCCCCACAAGGGGGGAGATTGGCAGCTTTGGCGCCGCGTCACTTCTGCGCAAATCACTCCGGCTGATAAAGCTCATCCATGCTGCGCGCCGCCAGCTCCGCGAACGGCGCCTGCTTCTTCACCCGTCCGTGCTCCAGAATCACCAGGTCGTCGCAGAACGAGATCGTCGAGTGGTGGTGGCTGATGACGATGGTCGTGCGGCGGCCGGCGCGCGATTTCAGCGTTTCCACGATCGCCGCTTCCGACAGCCCGTCGACGGCGTTGGTGGCCTCGTCGAGGATCAGTATGTCGGGGTCGCGCAGCAGCGCGCGGGCGAGCGCGATGCGCTGCCTTTGCCCGGCCGACAGATTGACGCCGCGATAGCCGACGACGGTCAGGTAGCCCTGCGGCAGCCTCTCGATGAATTCATGCGCCTCGGCGAGCGTGGCCGCGCGGCGCGCCTCTTCCGCGCTCGCGGTGTCCTTGCCGTAGGTGATGTTGTCGAGAATGGTGCCGTCCACCAGCTCCAGTTCCTGGCTGGCGAGAGCAATGTGAGCCCGCCATTCGGCCGCGTCGATCTCGCCGAGCGGCGCGCCGTCGACGAGGATCTTGCCGCCGTCCGGCTCGACGAAGCGACAGAGCAGGTTGACGATCGTCGTCTTGCCGGCGCCGGAGCGGCCGATCAGCGCCGTCGAGCGGCCGCTGACGATATCGAAGCTCGCCGCATGCAGCACCGCCGCGCGCTGCTCCTCATTGGCGTAGCTGAAGCTCACGCCCTCGAAGGCGATCTTCTCGCCGAGGCCCGTGAACGGACGGCTGCCTTGCGGCGGGGCGGGCTTGCCTTCGGGGTCGAGCAGCCAGGTCACCTCTTCCAGCGAGCCCGAAAGCCCCTGCAACTGGCTCCAGGTCATCTGCAGGGCTCTCACATGGGGCTGCAGGCGGTAGAGCAGGATGAGGAAGGCCGCGACCAGCGGGAAGCTCAAGCCCGCAAGCCAGGCGCCGATCACCACCGCCAGGAACAGCATGGCGTGCAGCACTTCCGTCAGCGGTGCCAGCGCGCCCTGGCGGTTGGCGAGCAGGAAGGCCGCGCGCCGCACGCTGTCGGACGCCCTGTCGAACGCCGCCTTCTCGCGCTCCTCCTGGCCGAAGATGCGGATCAGGCGGCCGGCGTGGACGAGATGCAGCATCTGCGAGGCCAAGGCGCTATTGCGCGCCGAAACACTGCGGCTTGGTGCTCTGAGATGCGCCGACAGCGCCATATGCGCCGCCTGCACGAGCGCCAGCCCCAGCATCACCAGCAGCGTCATCTGCCAGGAGAGCAGCAGCAGGAAGGCGAGCAGGATGAGTGCCGCCGATGCGCTGACGATGGCGCCGAGCATCCCCTGGATGGCGTCCGAGGCGCGCCAGGATTCGCTGGAGATGATGTTGAGCAGCCGCCCTGGGCTCTCCTTCAGGAAGAACGGATAGCCGACCTCGAGCAGCCGCCCGGCCAGCGCGCCGCGGATCGCCTGGCCGGCCTTGCCGTAGACATGCGCGGTGAGCACCGAATTGGCGAAAGCGAGCAGGTTTTTCAGCAGGATCGAGCCCAGGATCGCGGCCGAAATCGCGATCAGCCGCTCGCGCTCGCCAAGACCCGCGCCGACCTTCTGCAGAAGGGCGGAGAGGCCCGCCATGCCGGTCGCCTCGCCATGCCCCATGATGATGCCGAGCAGCGGGATGATCAGCCCGATGCCGAACCCTTCGAGCGCGGCACCGGCCAGCCCGAGCGCGACGACGACGGGCAACAGGCCGAGCTGGCGGCGGTCGAGCGCCCGTCGCAGCATCGACAGCCCCAGCATCTTGCGCTCACTCATGTTGCGCCCGTTCATCGTGCGCCGGCCTCTGCCTTGGCCTCGATGGTTTCCTGGGCCGGTTGCGGCTGCCGATCCGGCCGCCTGGCCAGCACGAGGGCCATGAACTTCGCCGCGCCCGCGAGGTTCATCAGCACGATCGGCCAGTGCGATAGCCTGAGCTCCTGGTCGAAGCGCGGGCCGCCGATCAGCTCGCGCATGGCCGACCGCATCGCCCAGTAGAAATGGCGAAGCAGCCAGGGCGCACGGCGCAGATGCTTGAGACAGAGCGCGCCATTGCCGAAATGATAGTCGCGGTGCAGCCGGTCGACCGCCTTGCGGTCGCGCCGGCCATGGTGATGGAAGATCGTCATGTCGGGCACATATTCCACCGCCATGCCGGCAAGCACGGCGCGCACCAGATAATCCGTGTCCTCGGCCGAGCGCAGCGCCCCGCCGGCGCCGAGACGTTCATCGAAGGGGCCGATGCGGGCGGCAACGTCGCGATGCATGGTCATGTTGCAGCCTAGCACGAAGCCGCCCGGATGGACGGCCGGCGTCAGCCGCTGGCGCTCCTCGCAGCGCTTGATGGTGAAGGGCAGGTCGCGCGCGTCGCCGATCTCGACGCGGCCGCCGCGGATCAGCCATTTCTCGCCGCTTGCATAATGCCGCTCGAGGTCGACGAGGTAGTTGCGGTCGAGCCTGCAATCGTCGTCGACGAAGACCAGCACCCGTCCGCGCGCCCGGGCGAGCCCCGCATTGCGCGCCGCCGCCAGTCCGGGGCGCGGCTCGCGGATCGCAGTCAGCGCGATATCGGAGGTCGCGGCTATCCGCGAAAGATAATCGACCGTGCCGTCGCGCGAACCGTTGTCGACCACCACCAGCTCGGCGGCTAAGGCTGGGTGAGCGCGGCAGGCGGCGCGGATCGAGTCGATGCAAAGTTCGAGCACGCCGAGGCGGTCGCGCGTGCAGACGATGAAGGAAACCCACGGCCGTTGCCTGGGCCAGGGAGGGACGGGCAGGACCGGGTGCCACGGCAGTGGACGGCGCTCGGCGTTCATGGGGAGGACTCCGCGCTGTGACGTCGCGGGGCGAGCGGGGCGCCGAAGCTGCCAATCTCCCCCCTTGTGGGGGAGATGGCCGGCAGGCCAGAGGGGGGCGCGAAGGAACGCCTGCTTTGATGGTTGGCTGGTTTCAGACTGGCGAAGTCGGGCCGCCAATGGCTGAAAAGTAGGGCGGGACAGCGCCCCCCTCTGGCCTGCCGGACATCTCCCCCACAAGGGGGGAGATTGGCGGTTGCAACGCCTCGCCTCATGCCGTCCCCATCCGATAAGGCGCAAGCACGGACGCCGCCGACGCGGATTTGAAGCGGTAGGCGACCCGGTCGGCGCGTTTGCCTGCCCACATCGAGGCTTGGCTCAGCCAGGGCGCCCAGGCGCCGGGGCGCAGCGCATACTGCTCGCGGCGGCGGATCACCTTCCATTTCGCGCTCAGCGTCAAAAGCTCATGCGTGAATGCCGGTTGCCCCTCGTCGTTGACGAGCTGGTAGAGGAAATAGAATAGGTTGAGCGCGCCGGCCTCGTAGCTCGGCCGCGCTGCCGCGGGCAGCGCTGCAATCCGCCCTTCCAGCGCGCGGATGAAGGCCGCCGCCCGGGCCACGGTGTCGAAGGAAACCTGATCGCCGATGGCGCGCAAATCCTCACTGTCTTCCGCCAGACCCTCGCGCTCGAGATTCTCGCCGACGATCCTGAGATGCGTGCGTCGCATCTCGCTGGTGTGCCGGCTGGTCACGCTGCCGGGATGCACGCGGTAGACCAGCAGGCTCTCCTCCATCAAGGCAGCCGGATAGAGGTCGGTGAGCCGCCGAAAGAGGTCGAAATCCTCTGCATGCTGGTAGACGCCATCATAGTGCAGATCGGCCTCGCCGATGACCCGGCGGTTGTAGACCACGGTCGGGTGGATGAAGATCGTGAAGAACTTCGACAGCACCGGGAGGCCGAGCCGGAACACCGGATCGAGCCGCCCCTTAGCGATGCGGCCGTGCAGCAGCGGATCGACGAGCGCGCCGCAGAAGCCGAGTTCCGGCCGCGCGGCAAACAGCGCCGCCTGGCGCGACAGCCGCCACGGATAGGCGAAGTCGTCGGCGTCCATGCGCGCGACGAGCTCGCCCTGCGCCACCGCCAGCCCCTCATTGAGACTGGCGACCAGACCGCGGTTCTCGCGCGAGATGATGGACACGCGGCTGTCGGCTTTGCGGGAGCGCTCGAGAATCTCCAGCGACCGGTCGGTCGAGCCGTCGTCGATGGCGATGACTTCGAGCCGGCCGTAGTCCTGCCGCAGGATCGAACCGATTGCAGCGCCGACATAGGGCTCGGCATTGTAGACCGGCAAAAGCACCGAGACGAGGGGAGCAGCGCTTGCCATTATCGTCTCGCCTCCGTATGCCGAAGGTCGAGCGCTGAACCGCCGGCCGTCGGGCTGATCCAGCTCGTCTCTCCCGGCGAGCGCGCGCGCCGTACATACGGGAAATAATGCTTGAAGCCGTTGAGCGGCTTCTCGAAGAGGGTCCAGGAGAGCGAGGCGGCGATCAGCGTGGCGGCGCCGGCGACGAGGAAACGGCCCGGTCCCTGTTCCGAGACGTTGAGCGGGATCCATGGCTGCGCCTTGACGGCATAGGCCAGAAGGATCGGATGGTAGAGATAGACGCCGTAGCTGATGCGGCCGAGCGAAAGCAGCGGCGGCAGTTCGGCCAGCCTGCCGAGCCTGCCGCCGAGGCCGTTCGAGCAGGCGGCGACGATCGCCGCCAGCGGCACCAGCGGCAGCACCTGCACCAGCACCCAGCGCGGCCACTCCCATGTCGAGCTGGCCGGCCCCGGATCGGACCAGACGACGAGCAGGAAAACCGCCGCCGGGGCCGGCCAGGAGAGCCGCATCCATTGCGGGATGTCCGCGCCCCTGGCGCGGCGCACGGCAAGCAGGGCGCCGCAGGCGAGCGCGTCCATCGAGGCTGGCGGCAAAAGGTCCCGCGCCAGCGCCGGATCGGCCGCGATCGGCCAGTAGAAGCGGTAGGCGAGCGAGAAGCAGATGACGCCGATGGTGATCGCCTCGATGCGCTTGCGCGGCGCCAGAAGCACGATCAGCGGCCAGGCGAGATAGAACTGCTCCTCGATGCTGAGGCTCCAGAAATGGCAGAGCAGCCAGGGATTCCAATCGTTGCGCAGCGCATACCAGAAATTCGAGAGATAGAGCGCATGCCAGGCGAGCGAGGATTTGGACTGTTCCAGGTCGGTGAGCCAGACGAGCCCCAGCACCGCGAAATAGGGTGGGAAGATCCGGATCACGCGCCTGGCATAGAAGGAACGCAGCGTCGGTCCCGCGGCGAATGCGTCGGTATCGCGCGCGTCCAGCAAAAGCCGGGTGATCAGGAAGCCGGAGAGCACGAAGAACAGCCGCACGCCGAGATGGCCGAGGAAGGAAGTGCCGTTCGGCGCAAGGAAATGCGCGTAGAGCACCAGCGTCACGGCAACGGCCCGCAGCGAATCGAGTTGGACGTCACGCGCGTTCGCCATCAGCGGCTTCCACAAGGTCCGCGGTGCCGGGCGGCATAGTTTGCGCAAACCCTACCGCTGCCTGCCGACGAATCTCCGAGCCGAGGGTGCGATCCTTGCCGGCCAGCGAAATGCCCACGCGGGTCAAAATAATGGCATCCTCCACCGGGCATGCCCCCAGCCCACGATTGTCGCGGTCGATGTTGCAGCGCAACACAAAATGCTTACAGCGCTGAAATAAAGATGTGATGCCGACAACCGGGGGAATAGTTTCACCCTTAAATTATGGGCTGAACCTTCCAATGGTCCCATATATTTATGGGCAGTTGGTCTGAGCTTCACGGAAGTATTTATCGCCAACGATGGTGAGAAGGTTTGCCGGCAACCACAGCGGGAAACGCCTGATACTGGATGGAGGTCTACGACGTAGCCATTGATTCTTATGTCGCTGCCTATAAAAGAGCCTTGGATTTCAATGCTTTGTGCAGCGCAGCAGGCCTCGGGGAGAGGGCGGTGGTCGTCGCCTCGCCCTGTCCCAGCATCCGCCGCCCGCTGCCTCACGACAGCGCGGCCGCCAGGCTCTATCTCCGCATCCGACCATGCTGGCGGGGAAATGGAGAGGAAGTGACGCCGACGTCGATCGCAAAACCGGAGGCGCAGCTGGGCGCCTTGCCCGTCCTCGGCCTGCTTGGCGCCATTCTATCGGTGCAGGTGGGCGCCGCCTTCGCCAAGGGCCTGTTCCCGGTCCTCGGGGCGGAGGGCACGACGATGCTGAGGCTTGCCATCGGCGCGCTGATGCTGGCGGCGGTGCTGCGGCCGTGGAAGGTGCTGCCGACGCGCCAAGGTTTGCCCTGGCTTGCCGCCTACGGCGTCACTGTTTCGGTCATGAATCTGCTCTTCTATGCCGCGCTCGAACGCATTCCGCTGGGCGTCTGCGTCGCGCTTGAATTTACCGGCCCGCTTTTCGTCGCGACGCTGGGTTCCAGGCGCCTGCTCGACCTTGTCTGGGTGCTGCTGGCGGTCGCCGGCATCGTGCTGCTTTCGCCGTTTGCTGACGTCGACCATGTGGCCGATGTCAGCCGCGGGCTCGATCCGGCGGGCGTGCTGCTCGCGCTTGCCGCAGGCTGCTGCTGGGGACTCTACATCATCTTCGCGCAGAAGGCCGGCGCCGGCCTTGGCGCCCGTACCTCGGCCTATGGCATGGCGATCGCGGCGCTTGTTGCGCTGCCCTTCGGCTTCACCGCCGCGCAACCCTATCTCACCGACCCGCATGTCATGACGGGTGCGGTCGTCGTCGGGCTGTTTTCCAGCGCGCTGCCCTTCTGGCTGGAGATGATGGTGCTGGCCAGAATGCCGGCGAAAGTCTATGGCATGATCGTCTGTCTGGAACCTGCGGGCGGCGCGCTGACAGGTTTTCTCTTCCTGCATGAGAGCTTGAGCGCCTTGCAATGCGCCGGTATCGGCGCCGTGATCGCCGCCGCTTTTGGCGCGGCCGTGACGGCGAGGGCGCCGGTTCCGTCGCCCGGCTGACGCATGTCGCAAAGTGCGCAGCGGTTTTGGGACAACGACATGCGTGAGCCAAAGAAACATATCGCCCAAAAGTGCGCAGGGGGGAAACGGCGTGCAGAAAAACAAACACTTAAAGCATGTTGCCTGAATTCGTTTCACCGCGGCGTGCTTTAAGCCGCTGGCAGGGCAAAGGAAAAAAGCCGTGCGCGCAGCTGCGCCGGACCACATCCGGTGGTTGAGATAAGACTTAGGTCTTATGCCTTTGCGGAAAAGGTCTGAGAAAACAAGACAAGGGTCGTGGGCCACTTCCCCATGACGCGCTGATTGGGGATGCTGATGCTGCGACATTGCCGGTGGGGTAGTTCGGCCGAAGGGCTGGGTGGCCGGTATGGGGAGAATGGGATGCGCGCAGCGCGCATGGGCTGCAGGCTTGGCTTGCGGGCGCTCACTGCGCTGGCGTTGTTTGTCGCGCCTCTTCAACTCTCCTTGGACGGTTCTGTCGTGACCAAGGCCTATGCCGGCAAAGGCGGCAACGGCAATGGTAATGGCGGCAACGGCAATGGCGGTGGAAATAGCGGCAACGGCGGAAATAGCGGCGGAAACGGAAATAGCGGGAACGGCGGCTCTAACGGCAATTCCGGCGGCAACAGCGGCAGCAGCGACGGCGGCGGAAATAGCGGCAGCAACAGCGGCAGCAACAGCGGCAACGGAAACAGCGGTTCGAACGGTAACGGCAATAGCGGGAACGCCGGGGGTAACAGCAACAGCGGTGGAAACATCGGCAACAGTGGTGGAACGGGCGGCAGCGTAAGCAGCGCCGGCACCGCGAACGCCAGCATCGCCGATGTCGACGATCATGTGAACGCGGCCACCGGCGACAAGGTCGAGGTCAGTGGCAACAGCATTCAGGTCACGCACCGGAACGGAATGAAGGAGAGGATCGAGAACGGCCGTTTCAGGATGGAGGACAAGTTTGGTCGCACCATCGTCGAGCGCAAGGCCACAATGGCCGATCTCAGTCGCCTGAAGAGTTTGTGAGAAGAGAGTTTGTGAGAGCGAGGTTCTATCTGGATTAGATCGTTAAGGGGCCAAAGGCCAGCGCTGCAAAATCAGGTTGCCACCTTTTGCTTCGTCTCTTCGGTCCTGATCGTCTTATGACGGAACTCCCGCTGCTCACCTTGCCCCCGCCCTTTGGCGGGGGTACTTTTTTGGGCCCTTGGGCACGATTGCCGGATAGACGGACCCTTGGCGTATGGCCCCGCAGGTCGGGGGAGAATCCATACGCAATCTAAAGTGTTACAGCGCCTTTTTGCGCCCAGGTGACGCTTGCGCCATAGGATGCCGCGGTTCGTTTGGCGTCCGCGTGGTTCTCGCGTGCCCCAGTCATAGTGAATTGCCGGCGAATTTCCAAGCGATTTGGTTAACGCTGCGGCACTCGCGGCTTCGAGCTGTTCTCCCAGTGGTTGCGACAATGGTCCCCAAGCGGCCGCAAAAAAAGTCCGACTGGACATGGCATGGGTCGTGGGCCACTTCCGTAGCCTTACCAAACTGTGAATCCTTTCCTAGTGAAGACACCGGTTCCGCCTTGGTCAGGCCGAGAGCGGAACTTCGGCAGGGCCGAGGCGGGACCGGTACAAAAAAGGACAGCATGCGCAAACCCGCCTTCCAAAGGCTTGCTCGTTTCACGCTGCGCGGCACGGCCGCGCTGGCGCTTGCTGTCGCGACTTTTCATTTCATGCCCGATAGCGCGGCCAAGTTCCTCGTGGCCACCGCTTATGCCGGCAACGGCAATGGTGGTGGAGGCAATGGTGGTGGCGGCGGCAATGGCGGCGGCAACAGCAGCGGGGGCAATTCGAGCAACGGCAACGCTGGTGGCAACAATGCCAATGCCGGTCCCGGCAACAACAGCGGCAAAGGCAACACCAACCCGGGCAAGGCAAGTCATGTCGATGCCAATACCGGCGATACCGTCGAGATCGACGGCAACAAGATCACGGTGATCCACCGCAACGGCATGAAGGAGGAGATCGAGAACGGCCGCTTCGAGATGACCGATGCGCAAGGCCGCACCATCGTCGAACGGCGGGCGACACAGGAGGATCTGGCCCGTCTGCTAAGCTTGTGAGGGTTGAGAGAAGCTACCCCCTTTTCCCATACCCTCGCATGTCACCCCCGTCTTCCGGAGGCGGGGGTGATTTGCGTTTAGGGAATAGGCAGTGGGGATTGGGCAGTAGAGTGCTTTTTTCCTATTCCCTACTGCCTAATCCCTACTGCCTGTCTTTCGCCTCATGCATCAGCAGCGCCGCTTCCGTCCGATTGCGCACGTTGAGCTTGGCGAGCACCCTGGTCATGTGGTGTTTGACCGTCTTTTCTTGCAGCGACAGCCGGGCGGCGACTTCCTTGTTGCTCAAGCCCTCGGCCACCAGCCGCAGGATTTCGGCCTCGCGGCCGGTAAGCTGGCTGAGCGGATCGGGCTTGCGACCGGTGGGCTGCAACAGGTCGGACAGCAGCCGGGCCGACAGCGTCGGCGAGACGTAGCTCTGGCCGTTGGCGACATCGCGCAGGATTTCGGCCAGCGACTTGGAGCCGACGCCCTTCAGCACGTAGCCTCGCGCGCCCGCCTTCAGCGCCTGCGCCACGTCGGCGTTGGTTTCCGAAACCGTCAGCATGACGATCTTCTGCTCGGGGACGGCGGAAAGGATGCTGGCCAGCGCATTGAGGCCGCCGCCCGGCATGCTGATGTCGAGCATCAGGATGTCGGGCGCGTTGGCGCGGACCAGCCTTTCGGCATCTTCGGCGCTGGCGCCTTCGCCTACAAGCTCGAAGCCGCCGATCTCGCCGAGGCTGCGCGCCACGCCCTCGCGGAACAGCGGATGGTCGTCGACAATGGCGATGCGGATGGGTGTGTTCACGGCTGCTCCTCGACAGACAATGTGATTACCAGTCTCGTTCCTCCAGGACCCGAAAGCGTCTCGAATTGTCCGCCGATGCTTTCGATGCGCTCCCTGAGGCCGGCGAGTCCGAGGCCTTCGCTCCTTGCGGGATCGAAGCCCGGTCCGGTGTCCTGCACCTCGACCAGCAGCTTGCCGCCCTTCATCGTGGCTCTCACCTGCTGGCCCTTGCCCTTGCCGTGCCGGTAGGCGTTGTTCAGCCCTTCCTGCACGAAACGATAGATGCTGATCTTCTCCGAGGTGCCGAGTTCCGGCAAGCGCTCCGGCAGGGTGAGCAGCACCTTGGTGTCGGTGCGGCGCTCATGCTCGGCCACCGCCAGCCGCAATATGTCGGCCACCGCCTGCGTCTCGATCTGCGGCAGCACCAGGCCGTTGCAGATGCCGCGTATCTCGCGCATCGCCTCGCCTAGCGTCTTGTGGATGCCGGCGATCTCGGCCTCGCGCTGCGGTTTCGGCGTCGACGGATCGACCAGCACCGGGCTGTCCATCCTGAGCGCGGCGAGCGCCACCAGCTGCGCGGGCCCGTCATGCAGGTCGGCGCCAATGCGTCTCAGATACCGCTCGTTGATGGCGGTGGCGCGGCGCGAGGCACGCTGCACGCGCTGGCGCAGCGACGAATTCTGCGCCAGCGCCGTCTGCAGCTCGGCGACCTTGGCCTCCAGCGCCGCGCGCTGTGTCTGGATGGTTCGGCTGCCGCGAAACACGATGCCCGACAAAAGCGCCAGCGAGGCCGCCGTGGCGGCGGCGACCACCAGCCAGCTCCACAACAGGGCGGCGCGCAGCGATTCCTCGAAGTCGCCGGACAGTTCGTAGAACTCCGTGACGGCGACGACATCGCCGGACCAAGGCTCGCGCACCGGATTGTAGATCTCGAGCAGCGGCAGGCCGAGCGCCCGTTCCTTGTCGTTTTCCTCGTCCTCCAGCTGGTTGTATTTGACCATGACGTTGCCGGCGAAGGCGGCGATCAGGTTGGGGTTCGGCTTGAACCGTTTGCCGATGAGGTCGGAATCCTTGGAATAAAGGATCGTGCCGTCGCGTCGCCACAGCTTGAACGACACCAGCCGCTTTCCCAAGGCTCCCTGTCCGAGCGTCTCGTCCAGCGCCCGCTTGACGGTGGAGTCCAACTGCTGGCTCTTGCGCAGGTCAGGCAAGAGCGGCGCGATCACGCTGTCGACATAGAGCGCGGTGGTGGTGGCGGAATTGTGCATGACACCTTGGCGGATCTGCGATGTCACCCACAGGCCCACAACCAGCATCACCGCCAGAAGCACGATGCCTCCGGCAATCACGAATTGCCAGGCCAGCGAACGCCCGCCCCAGATTTGCACAAGTCGTTTCAAGATCTCCCTGAGCATACGCATGATTCACCCCGCCGCTGGCAAGGATTATAGGCCAGGCGCAACGATTGCGACACCGACCTTGGTCCGTCCCCATGGCGAAGGTTAACCGGGCGGCTCCAGCGCCGACTGGCGAGTTAATAAAGAAACAGCTAATATTATAGCGACCCGCGGGTGCGTTCCGGCGTCGCGGCGATAGCGGCAGCTGGCGTCGAGAGGGACGGCATGCGGATCGCAATGATGGGAGCGGGCGGCATCGGCGGCTATGTCGGCGCAAGGCTCGCCGAGGCAGGGGGCGACGTCAGCTTCATTGCTCGCGGTGCGCATCTTGAAGCAATGCGCCGGAACGGCCTACGAATTCGGAGCGACACCGGCGACGTCTTCCTACCCACCGTGTCCGCGAGCGCCGCTCCGGCCGACATCGGCCCCGTCGATCTCGTGATCTTCGCGGTCAAGCTCTACGACAGCGAGACGGCCGCAGCGGCGCTGGGACCGCTGATTGCCGGCAATACCCGCGTCGTGACGTTGCAAAACGGCATCGACGGCATCGAGATTCTGCGCCGCCATGTTCGCGGCGACAAGGTGATCGGCGGCGCCACCTACCTTTCCGGTTTCATCGACAGGCCCGGAGAGGTCGTCCATTCGGGCGGGCTGCCGCACATTCTCGTTGGCGGGCATCGCGATCCCGTCATCCACGAGCTGCAGGCGCTTTGCGATCGAGCCGTCGGGCTCGAGCTGAAGCCGGTCGCCGACATCGACGGCGTGTTGTGGGAAAAGTTCGTGACGCTCGCGGCTTTCTCCGGCGGTACCTCGCTCATGCGTTCGGGGATCGGTCCGATCCTGGCGGATCCCGAAGCCCGCACCTTCATCGAGCAATTGCGTGACGAGGGGATGGCGATCGCCGCCGCGGCCGGCCACCCGTTGGCCGAAGGGTTCGAGGACCGTGTCGTCGCGAGGTGGGCCGTGCTTCCTCCACATGTGAAATCGTCGATGGCCAACGACCTCGACAGAGGCAAGCCCATCGAGGTCGCCTGGCTGTCCGGGCGCATGCACGAATTGGGTATGAAACTGGGCGTGGCGACGCCCGGCCACACCGCGGTGTTCCGCGCCCTGCATCTGCACGCATCGGGTGGGGCCGCTAGAGCAACTCGAGAAAAAGCGTGAAGACGGTTTCCGTCCGGAATTGCGTGAAAACAAAGAGTTAGAGCGGCTCCACGTTTCGGTGAACCGACGAACCGCTCTACCAGGCTCTTCGAGGTTCGAGGAAGGACATCATGGCAAGCACATCGACCGAAAGCATGCCGGTGACGATAGGTACGAAGGTCGCCGGCTCGCAGGACATGTTCAACAGGGAGCTCGACACCTACCGCAGGGTCGTGGGTGCGAACCTCATGTATCATCGCGAGGTCTATGGCCTTCTTCGCGGCCTGCTCGTCGAGCAGGCGCCGGCGTCGTTCCGGTTCCTCGATATTGCCTGTGGAGATGCCAGCGCCTCCGCGGCGATGCTGAGGACCATGGCGATCGGCAACTATGTCGGCATCGACTTGTCGGAGGCGTCGCTGCGGCTTGCGGCGCAGGCGCTCGACAGCCTTCCTTGTCCCGTCGAGCTGCGTTGCGGTGATTTCGCGCAGGCGATGGCGAAATGGTCGGAGCCGGTCGATGTGATCTGGATCGGCATGTCGCTGCATCATCTGCCGACCGAAGGCAAGGCCAGACTGATGCGGGACGCCCACAGAGCCCTGGGAGGGCTGGGTCTGTTCGCCATCTGGGAGCCGGCACTCTTCGAGGGAGAGGATCGCGCCGCCTGGCTTGCGCGCTTCTCCCTGTTGCGCGACGAATGGTCGGCCGTTTCCGACGAGGAGTTCGCGTCGATGGAAAGGCACATGCTTCTGGCCGATTTCCCGGAAACCGTCGCAACATGGCTCGCGATGGGCAGGGACGCGGGCTTTTCGCACGCGGAGGAGATTTTCACGATGCCCAACAGAATGGGCAGGGTGTTCCGCTACTGGAACTAAAGCATGTCTCCCGAAAGTGGGTACCGGTTTCGGGACAAAGACATGCGTAAAATCAAAACCTAAAGCGCATGGAGCGAATCTGAAAGATCGCGACGCGCTTTAATGCATGTCGCCCAAAGTGCGCAGCGGTTTTGGGGCGAACGACATGCAAAAAGCGAAGATGTTAAGAGCGTCGTATCCGTTTTCGAACGCGCTTTGGTCGGCGCGTCAGGCGAGCATCTCATCCAAGCGGAAACCGCCGCGAATGACGTGATGGGCCAGGATGCCAACACTCAAGATGGCGCCAGGACGCTCGCGCCACCCTCGTGGCCGCCCTTCAGAGGGAGCGGCTGGTCACCGAGCAGCACCCTGACCACGACCTCACGAGCATCGCGGGGATCAAGAGAGTGCTTGGCGATCAGGTCGCTACATTCGGTGACGATCTGGTCGGCGTCCTGCATGACCTTGAGCTGCTTGTAGCGATCGTGCCGGTGCAACCCCATGCTTTCACCAACCACTTCAAGGATATTGATGATGCGGAATGGCCAATCGCGCTCGTGTGCACACAGTTCGCGATGATCGGAATGATAAACAGCGACCAGCGCGTCGACGCCCGCGTCACGCGCCGCTTGAAGTTCCCTAAGCTGCAACTCGCGCTTGAACTTTGGAAGTGCGCCGACATGCACGCTCTGCAGACCCACAGCCGGCTGGTTCAGATCGACAAGTTCGATACCGGGGACGGTCTTCAGGATTCCGGTGGCGGCTTCCACGACGCCGGCTACGCCAGGATGCTTGTGCAATGCGACGCGCATCTCGACCCTGCGCCGCAGGTGCGGCTTCAGCTGCGCCAGCCGATCGCCAAGGAACCCCATGAACGGGTTCATCTCGAACGGGCGGGAGCCACGCTGTCGTTCCACCGTCGGCAGAATGGTTTCGGTGAACTGGATGTAGCAAGTTGGACACCAGGTGATCACCTGTCCCGACCTGGAGTGCGACAGCTTCTCCATGCTGTTCGACCCAAGGCGGCCGGCCATCTCGGCGTCGCCGGACCTGAGCTGCGAAATGCCGCAGCAATGGCTGGGGCCACCCATGACCTGGTAGCTGACGCCGAGCACGTCCATGATATCGAGGGCAAGCAAGGCGATATGCGGCGTCTTGAGCACGTTGCAGCCGGTGTAGAAGACGAAATCCGCCGTCTTGGCGGGCATGGATGCCGACGCTGACTTTTGACCCAGCCGCTCCAGCATCTCCGCATCGAGTTGCAAACGCGACAGCATCGTCACACCGCGGCTGACCTCGCGGTATCTCTCCACGCCTTGCCGGCGTCGTTCAGCAAGCTCTTTTTCGGACTTCGCAATGCCAAGTCGTGCCATGGCAAGGAGAAAGCGTGGATTGACGCCGTAATCGCACGCCTTGATACATTCTCCGCTGAGCATGCAGGAGGCTGCCCATTTACGGGACGTCTCCGGACCGTCACCGGTGCGGACAAGATCAAGAATACCGCCGATGAGGTCTTCGGGCTGCGCATCCGAGATGCCGGCGGGCGCCACGCTTGGACAAACCCCAACGCACTTGCCACATCGCGTGCAGGCGTCAAGCATATCCTGGACGCGTTCGCCCAGAGCCGCCTCGAAGGATGTCTCGTTCACCAGGGGCATCGCCGACTCCGAGTCTGCTGACGGATGGGCCGTACGCGCGCATTGGCAGACCAGAAACTAGCATGACAATCGGCAATCTTGAAGCACGAGGCTTTCGTCCGCCGCCTGGGACAGCTGCGCGAGGTGAGATCCGCGGCTGCGGGAAATCTCGAAGTGGTTTCCACGACTTGCCGAGGCGGCTGGGTCGTTCCTCGAGGATGCCTTGCTTGCGATGGAACGGCGGATAGGGCGGCCGCGTTCTATGTCGCTATGTCGAACGGGTCTCATCCCGACAAGGCCGAAATGGCGGCCGTGGTCACGCTCGCGGAGGCGGAGCGCCAGGCACGCGCTGAAAAAAACGCCAGGCTGAAATATCTGCGCACGCACGCCTCATGGCTGGTGCTCGATCCCGATGCGCTCTTCCGCGACGAGATCGATTGCTCGGCGCTGTTCGGCGATATACCGATGCCGAAGGTGGGCTCGTCCTAACCGGCAAACACCCTCGGACTACCACGCCATCTCCAGCCGCTCGACGGAATCTGCGCGCGATTTCTCGATCAGCCGCGCCGCGGCCAAGGGCGCCAGGATCACGAGGAAGGCCGTGATATAGAGGAAGATCGACAACGCCAGGTCGGTCCCGCTGTGGTCGTAGCAGACAGCAAATTCCATGGCGCTTTACTCCGTTTGAACCCGCATGCTGCGCATGTGGTTTCATGAACAAGTCGAGCATGATCCTGATTTGCATTGAATACAACGGATTGCTAATTTTAATTGGGTTGTTAGCGGGGGCTTGGCGGGATGTTCCTGCCGTTCTTCCATTGGCCGTCGGCCCACCAGCGCCGCCGGCTGGGCAAATGGAGAAGGGTGGCGCTGTTCGCGCCTTTCATCCTGCTTTGCGCCTACGTCGTCGACGGCTCGATCGGCATCCACTTCGCTTCGCCGTTGTCGTTGCTGCGCCACCTTGCCGCCTTTCCCAACTGCGCCACCGCCCGCTTGGTCGGCCTTGCGCCGGCACGCGCCGGAGAGCCCGGCTACTGGCCGACGCACGACGCCGACCACGACGGCATCGCATGCGAGCGCTGGTACGCAGGATATGGGGCGAATGCGAGCGGGGTGAGGGTGCACCGCCATTGGCGTACGGGCAGATAGGATCGAGCGATATCCCTCTTGACGATCGACCCGCGGTTGCTCGTCCGAGATGGCCGGCTACGGAACGGCGAAGCTACTTGCGTGGCGGCTCGAACAGCTCGATCGGATTGCCGGCGGGGTCGTCGAGCAGGATCTGCCTGCCGCCGATTCCGGCAACGGTGTCATTGCGAAACCGGGCGCCGAGGGCCTTCAAACGGGCGACCTCGTCCTCGATATCCGCAACCTCGATCTGGATTCGGTTCCAACCGCCGGGTGCCGGCTTGCGGCCGTCGGGCATCGGCTGGGATGCGCCGCCCGGCCCGGTCGTTGCGTTGATCAGCAGTCGAAGGTCGCCTTTGTCCAGCATGGCGAAACTCGGCGCCGGATGCATCACGACGGAGAAGCCGAGCGCTTTCGTGTAGAACGCGATGGCCGCGTCCACATCGTCGACAATGTAGCGGACATTCACTGTTGCCATGGTCTTGCTCCTTTCAGGTCAAAGCAAGGATCGTGCTCGCCGCCGCCAGCAAAACGACCACGATCCACGGGGGTGCCCTCCAGACGGTGAGCAGGAGAAAGCCCGCCAGCGCCAGCGCGAAGTCGCCTGGCACGCGGATGGCGCTGGTCCAGACCGGGTTGTAGAGGGCGGCGCCCAGAATTCCGACGACGGCCGCGTTCGCGCCGCGCATCGCCGCCTGGGCCATCGGCCTTGAGCGAAAGTCGTCCCAGAACGGCAGCGCTCCGACGACCAGCAGCAGCCCGGGCAGGAAGAGCGCGACAAGCGCGATCGTCGCCCCGGCGATGCCGTTCGGCGCCGGCCCCATGACCGCTCCGAGATAGGCCGCGAAGGTGAAGAGCGGACCCGGCACCGCCTGGGCCGCGCCATAGCCGGCGAGGAAGGCGTTGTTGTCCACCCAGCCGGGTGCAACGACCTGCGCCTGCAGCAAGGGCAGAACCACATGTCCGCCGCCGAAGACCAGCGAACCCGCGCGATAGAAGGCTGCGAAGAGAGCGATGGCCTGGGCCTGTCCCGCAAGCAGCATCGACAGCACGAAGAGCAGGGCGAAGGCACCGAGCGCCAGCATGCCGAACGTTTTGGAAACACGCAAATGCAACTCACCGATCGCCGGCGTGCTTCCGCTTCGGCACAGCCATAATCCGGCAAGGCTTCCAAGAGCGATCGCGGCGATCTGGGCGACGGAGCTGGCCGCGAAAGTTACGATCAGCACCGCCGTAAGCGCGATTGCCGCCCGTTCCCGATCCGGCGTGAGGCTCCGCGCCATGCCCCACACCGCTTGCGCGACGACCGCAACGGCCACCACCTTCAGGCCGTGCAACAGGCCGGCCTCGGCCGTTCCCGCGAAAGCGGACGATCCATAGGCGAAGAGAACGAGCAGGATGGCGGAAGGCAGCGTGAAGCCGATCCAGGCGGCCGCCGCGCCCAACGGACCGGCGCGCAGCATTCCGAGCGCAAACGCCACCTGGCTGCTTGCGGGGCCAGGCAGGAACTGGCAGAGCGCCACGATGTCGGCGTAGCCTTCCTCGTCGATCCATTTACGCCGGAGCACCAATTCGTCGCGGAAATAGCCGAGATGGGCGATCGGCCCGCCGAACGAGCTCACGCCCAGTTTGGTGAAAGCCGCGAGCACCTCCCAGGCCGCGCCGGTCGGGAATGCGGTGACCCGATGTGTCGGTTCAGACGCTGCGTCCTGAGACGACTTCACGAAACAGCTCCCTGATCTTGTCCTGCGCGGCCGCCAGCCCCTCGAGGCCATGACGGGTGGCTGTGTAGAGGCGTCGTTGCGACCGGCCTGTTCGCTCGATGCGTGACTCGAGATAGCCCTTGCGCTCCATGGCATGCAGCATCGGATAGAGTGTGCCGGGACTGACGCGGTAACCGTGGCGCGCCAGTTCCTCGATCATCCATTGCCCGTAGAGATCGCCTTCGGCCGCGTGGTGCAGGATGTGAAGCCTTATGAATCCTGCCAACAGCTCCTGGTGCTGCATCGCCACCGCCACTCCACACTATCGAGTTTCGATATCGGGAACCGATAATATCCTTGCGAGTTGAGTTTGCAACCGCCGGACCACCGGCGGGTGGATCAGCAACGGAAGGAGCTCCCTCATGGCAAGTGAACGCGACAAAGACCCCCGTCACCACACGCACAACATGCAAATCCGGCTGCAGGAGACGATGGATCACCTGCGCCAGGATATCGCCAAGGTGGATGAGCCGCAGTTGAGGGCTATGTTCGAAACCGCCGCCGAGGTGCTGGGCGGACTGAAAAAGGCGTTCAGCGACTACGAGAAGAAGAACGAGACGGCTTGGCGATAAAACTCAGGCGCAGTCCTTGAGCTCGACCACTTCGACGCCGAGACGGAAAGCCTGGCCGTCGGCATAGGAACGCGCATATTGCTCGGCCTCGAAGGGGAAGGTCAGCGTGGTGCCGTAGGCGGTGACGCGCACCGTCCACTTCTGGCCCTTGACGAGTTCAACGCCGTGAAGCTTCGCCGTCACCATCTCACCCTCCTCCAGTCCGGCATGCCGCAACGCACCCATAACGTCGCGGAAGTCATTTGAGTACAAATAATCCGACCGAATTATGTCGCTGCCACGTCGATTCCGACATTCGGGCCATCCCTTCCGTGAAATGGATCACGTTCGGCCCGGCCGGAACCCGGTCGGGTCCAGGGTGTTGGAGCTATGAAATCGAAGAGGAGGTCGTCATGATCCGCAAGCTGAAGTCCGGCGAATACCGTCTCTATTCGCGTAAAGTGGATCCGAGGACCGGCAAGCGCCGGAACCTCGGCACCTTCAAGTCGCGCGAGGCCGCCGAGAAGCACGAGCGCGAGGTTCAGTACTTCAAGCGGCACTAGTTTCTCGCGACGATCGACCGGGATGGATACGCAAGGCCAACCAGAACTGCTGGCGTTCCGTCCATTGCTACATCCTACCCTGGGGGATAGGATAATCGTATGACGATACACAGCTCCCATCCCGACATCATCGCCCGACTCAAGCGCGCGCATGGCCATCTCGCCGCGGTGCTCGCCATGTTCGAGCAGGGACGCTCCTGCCTCGACCTCGCGCAACAGCTTCATGCCGTCGAAAGCGCGGTCGGCAACGCCAAGCGCGAGCTGATCCACGACCACATGGAGCATTGCCTGGTCGAAGGCGGCGAGCCGACCAGGGACACGCTCAAGGAACTGAAGCAGCTCACCAAATATCTGTGAGGCCGCCATGTGGGCAAGAATTCTGGACTGGTTCGGGTTCGGGGCTCATGGTCACGACCATGGCGGGCACAGCCATGATCATCATGGCCCGCACGGCCACACCCATGGCGTGATCGACGCCACGATCGCCACCACCGATCGCGGCATATGGGCGATCAAATGGTCGTTCGTCATCCTGGCGATCACGGCCGCCTTGCAGGTTGTCGTCGTCGTGTTTTCGGGAAGCGTGGCGCTGCTTGCCGACACCATCCACAACATGGCCGACGCGACCACCGCCATCCCGCTTTGGATCGCCTTCGTGCTGGCGCGCCGCAAGCCGACCCGGATCTTCACCTACGGCCTCGGCCGGGTGGAGGATTTGGCCGGCATCGTCATCGTGCTCATCATCCTGGCGAGCGCGATTGTCGCCGGATACGAGGCGATGGACCGCCTGCTCAATCCCCAGCCAGTGCGGTTCCTCGGCTGGCTCGCGGCTGCCGGCGTCGTCGGCTTCCTCGGCAACGAGGCGGTGGCCGTGTTCCGCATCCGCGTCGGCCGTGAGATCAACAGCGCCGCGCTGATCGCCGACGGCTATCACGCCCGCACAGACGGATTGACCAGCCTCGCCGTCGTCGTAGGTGCGATCGGCGTCTGGCTTGGCTTTCCGCTAGCGGACCCGATCATCGGCCTCATCATCACCGTCGCCATCTTCGGCATCGTCTGGCAGTCGGCGCGCTCTGTGCTGACCCGCATGCTCGACGGGGTGGAGCCCGGATTGGTCGACGAGATCCATCACGCTGCCGAACATGTCGTGGGCATCGAGAAGGTGGCCGAGGCGAAGGCCCGCTGGCTCGGCCACAAGCTGCATGTCGACGTGGCGATCGCGGTCAATGACGGGCTGCTGCTCGCCGCCGCGAACAACATCGCCGCATCGCTGAAAGCCGAGCTTTTCGCGCACATTCCGGCGCTCGACATCGCCACGGTCCGTTTCGCCGAGTCGGGCGCCGAAGGTGCTCACCATCACGCGCCCGACCCGTTCCTGGTGTCGGGCAAGCTCGCCAGCGGGCTCCTGGAGATCGTCGACACGCCGCAGGGCGAGCGCATGCGCCTGCGCCTGTCGCGCCATGCCGAGGGCCTGCAGGCGAACGTCGCCATCGAGCGGCCGGGCGGCACGGTCGAGCGCCTGCCGCTGTCGCCGGTCGCCGGCGACCACCACTACCTGCAGAGCCTGGCCGCCCCGGCCGAGCCGCACGAATTCAGCGCCAGGCTGCAGCTTTCCGCCGGCGCCGACAGCGAGGATCTGCCCTTCGCCATGGCGGAGCCGGAAGGCCACCAGCACGGGCACATGCATGGATGATACAGGCGCTCTTCGACTACCAGCGCGAGATCTACCTGGCGGTGGCGCAGCACCTCAAATCCTTCGCCGCTGACGGCAACTGGCTTGCCCTGTTTGCTGTGTTGCCGATGGGCGTGGTGTTCGGCGCGGCCCACGCGCTGACGCCGGGCCACAGCAAAACGCTGCTTGCCGCCTATATCACCGGATCGCAAGTGAAGCTGTCGCGAGGGTTGCTGGTATCGCTGGCACTTTCCCTCACGCATATCGCGCTTGCCGTCCTGATTGCGCTGCTGGCGCTGCCAGTGGTCTCGATTGCGCTGGGCAGCGTCGGCCGCGCTCCGGCGCTGGAAGTTCTCAGCCGCGGGCTGCTCGGGCTCGTAGGCGCTTGGATGATCTGGCGCGCGCTGCGCGGCCGTCACCAACATCATGCCCATGAAGGGGAAGCGTTTGGTATCATGGCGGGGCTTATCCCGTGTCCGTTGACGCTTTTCGTGATGACCTTCGCGATAGCGCGCGGAGTGCCGTGGGCGGGTATCGTCTTCGCGATAGCCATGATGGCCGGTGTGGCGGTTACCCTTGGTATCGTCGTTGGCCTGGCTGTCCTGTTTCGCAGAGGCTCCGCCGTCGTTCTTCAGCGCTTCGGCTCCAGTACCGCGCGTATCTCGACGCTATTGGAGATCGGAACAGGATTGATCCTGGTCGGCGCCGCGGTGCGCCAGTTCTTGGTTGCTTGAGGCCGCTGGCTTTTGCGTTCAGAGGTGGCTGAATTCTGGTCGCGCAGCCCGAAATCGGGCTGTTTTCTGCCGTCTTGCGGACAGGCGCAGCCTCATCGCTCTTCGGGCGGCTTGATATGGCGGAAAGCCCAAAGCAAGGCCAGGTCATAGACGATCTTGAGGGCACCGCAGATCACCAGAGGCCAAGCTTCGAATCCCGCAGCAAATAGCGCGCCGGCAATGGCGGGGCTAGCAGCGGCGGCGAGGCTGCGTGGCACCGAGGTGACGCTCGCCGCCGCGGGCCGCTCGGGTGGCGTGACGACCGCCATCACATATGAGGAGCGGGTCGGCACGTCCATCTGGGACAGCGCCGCGCGTACGAGAAGAAATGCCAGGGAGGCATCGAGGTTCGGCACCAGGGCAGCCAGGATCAGGCAAATGCTTGACGGGATGTGAGTGAACACCATCGTGTTCACAAGCCCGATGCGGTTCGACAGCCATGCGGCGACCGGAAATGAAACCGCCGACAAAACACCCGACCAGAAAAAGAACACCCCGGCAGTCGATAGCGAAAGCCCAAACTTGCTGAACAGCCACAGAGCCATGAGCGACTGCACCGCGAAACCGCCGGCGAACGCATCGATGCTGAACAGGGCCGCCAGCTTGTAAACAATGGTGCGCGACGGCCCAAGTGCCCCGGCGGGCCGCTCCTGTGCAGACGTTTTCGGACCAGCTGGAATGCGCGCGTACACCGTGCCCCCCGCCACGCCAAGAACGGCATAGAGGACAAACATTGCCTTCAGCGCCGTGATCCGCGACATGCCGATCGTCACCAGGAAGTCCGGACTGGTTGCGGCAAGGGCGCCAAGCGCTGCCGCCAGTGCGCCCAACAGGCTGTAGCGTGCGAAAGCCTTGGTGCGATCTGCATCCGCGACGAGACGCGACAAGACGGCATGCTCCAGCGGCACAAAGATGCTGACGCTGCCGGAGGAGGGGTTGATCGTGCCCAGAAAGGCCACGAGCAAAACGACTGCATAAGTGCTCGATCTTGCGTAGGCCAGCCCGGTTGCGATCATCAGGCCGGATGCAGCCAATAGCAGGCTGCGCCGGTCTGCCCGCACCGCCAGGAACCCGATGCCGAGCGTCAGCAGTGCCGAACCAAGGAGCGCGACGGTGGCGACAACGCCAATCTCGAGAGGTCCAAGCCCGATCGACGCCAGGTATACCGGCAAGAGTACCGCGGCAAAGCCGTCGCCAAAGTCTCGAAAGGCCCGCGCCGCGTATATATCCGCGGCACGGCCTCCTTTCCTCCCATGGCCGGCTTCCTCGACACCGTCCGGGCCAACGCGGTTGCCTTCGGAATTTCGAAGGGACTGTGCCAAAGATCAGCTACCCGTCTTGAGGTGCACTTGATCGAGCGCCAGCTTCAGCCCTTTGGCCAACTTCCCAACGTCGTCATTCGCCCAGAAATGCATGAAGAACAGCCGGGGTTGGTCGTCGAGCATATGGTTGTGCACGGCCGTCACCTCTATTCCACTTTCCCGCAAGGCTCTTAGCACCGGATTCACTTCGGAAGCGATCAGAACGAAATCGCCGGTGATCGCCGCCTTGCCACTCCCGGTCGGCTGAAAGTTGATGGCGATCGCAGAGCCCATTGCGTCAGGCACTTCCATACCGTCATCCTTGATGGACTCCGCACGCGGGATGCTGACCTGATAGACACCGCCATTGACCTTGCCCTTGCGGCCAAGCGCCTGGTCGATGGTCGACGTATCGAGATCAATCGCCTTCGAAGCAGCGGTGGCACTCGCCGGTGTGTCCGAAAGCGGCGTCGCACTCTGCTGCAGCGCCGAATGCAGCGCTGTGGCCAACTTTTCCGGATCGCCATGCCCCAGGACATGCATGTACATCGTCTCCGGCTGAGCCCTCCGCAGGTGATTGTGGAGCGCCGTGACCTCGATGCCGCTTTCGATCAGTTTCGTCATCACCGGGCTGATCTCGGATTCGGTCAACACGAGATCACCCATCACCATGGCATCGTGATCGCCCATGGGCTTGAATGCGAGCCACGAGCCGAGCGCCAAGGCCGGTTTGAGCTCCACTCCGTCGAGCGTAACCTTCAGATCCGAACGAGGCAGTCCGACCCGATAGACGCCACCCGATGCCTCTGTGCCGGATTTCCCCAGCGCCCGCGCTACCGCTTTCCAGTCAGGTGCAGCAAGGGAAGGCTGGGTAATTCCGAGGCAGGCTGCAAACGCGAACGCAGCTATGATTTTTCCATGCATGATTTGCTCCTGTGCTCAGCCCCAGGTGCCCAAATGGAAAACGCCCGCGGTTCCACAATTGCCAACGTTCTCGCGCAATTGTGATACGCACTCCGCGGTTACGCTGCCGGCTGTGCTTCTCGCCATTCGGCACGATGCCTAAAGCCCGTGGCGATCTTTCAAATTCGTTCCATGCGCCTTAGGTTTTTGATTTTACGCCTGTCTTTGTCCCGAAACGGGTTCCCACTTTTGGGAGGCGTGCCTGAGCATAAGGCGCATTGCCTGCAGCTACCCGAATGCAACGCACCTTGGGCCGCGGTTTGATTGCGCCTGGGTGGTAGCGGTTATTCGAAATCGGGTTCAGATTTCCGGATCGTCGAGGATGCGACGGAGCGTGCTGCGGCCGAGCGCGCTCATGGCCGGGTTGGTATTTTGATAATACCATACCAAGCCCATCGCTTGCTGGAACGCCCACGCCGCTCCGCGTTTCCACTCGATGGTGCTTGATCGAAGATGAATGCGCACCGTCTCGCGCCGGTCGCGATCAAGAAGATGCCATGCGGCGACGAGGTCCAGCGCAGGGTCGGCCGGTCCGAAGCTGCCGCAGTCGAGCACGCCGACAAGGCGTTCCCCTCGCACGAGGAGGTTGGCCGGAATGAGATCCCCGTGGTTCATGACATCGGGGCCGGACGGCGGCAATTCGCGCAGATCGGCCCACTTGCGGCGGAGCCGCGGCACGTCGAGGATATCCTCGCTGTTCCTGAAGCAGATCGACATCCAGTCGTCATGGTCGGGAAGATGTCCGCCCCTTCCCCGCCGATCGAAGCGGCGGCCCCTGGTGTCCGCCGCGCGCAATGAAGCGATAAGCCTGGCAATGTCGAGCGCGAAGGTCGCCGAATTTGCAAGCCCGTCCGGCGTGGCGGCATCACCGTCTATCCAGCTCTGCAGCGCCCACGGCATCGGGTAGCGCGGGCCGGGTCTGCCAATACCGAGCGGTCGAGGAGCGGCAAACGGGGAATGCCGTGCAAATTCGGCCATGGCTGCGGCCTCGCTGTTCAGTATGTTGACGCACTCGATCGGGTCCGCGAAGCGCAGGGGAAATCTCGCCGCCACGCTCGATCCAATCCGGAAGATCGCATTGACGGTCCCGATCGCGCCGAGCGGCTCGACCCGCTGATGGCGATATTGCGGGAATTGGTCGGAGATCATATCGCGAACGATGTCTGCATCGATATGAACCTGATCGCTGTGCATCATGCTGCTGATGTTTCCATGCCAGTATCAAATGTTGGGTCTAATTCATGTCGCCCGAAATGCGCAGCGTCCGCGGGACAGCCAATCTGCCGAATATTGGCGCCGGTATGTGTTCGGAAATGAGACCGGCGGCAAGCCGCGATTAGAAAACGCTAACGGAACGGAAACGCCTCGCTGCTATGGTTCTACGTTGCGGCAGGGGAGGCTGAACCCCGCCGAGGAAGTTCGGGACAAGTATACCATGGCCACCTTTCCCCATGTCGAGCGCCGCCTTTATGCGCGAGAGTTCGTGCTGAAGGAGGCGACCATCGTCACCGGCGACGCCAGTATCAGGTGCTCCATCCGCAACCAGCATGAGCATGGCGCCGAGCTGCGCGTCGGCGCGCAGGTGGAGCTGCCGGACCGTTTCACGCTCATTGTTCCCGACGACGATGCCGTCTATCGCGCCGTTGTGCGCTGGCGGCGCAACGAGCGCGTCGGCGTGCAGGTCTACAGCAATTCGATGAAGGGCTGACGGCCTCAACGCCTGATCTGCGTCGGTCGGTCAAGCTGTTGCTGATTCAATCTTTGTCCGCCCGGGTGCAGTCGGATATCGTCGCATCGCCGGCTGGAGAGGATCATGAACGTCTTGCCCGAAGTGCTCGGAGCCACGGAGCTGTCCAACGGATTTCTCGGCAATCTGGTTCAGGTCTGCTTCGTCACACGCGACTGCCGTCGCATGATGGAGGGTTTTGTCAGGCTCGGAATCGGCCCCTGGACGATCCGGACGGTCGACGCCTCGAACCTCAAGGCTACCTATCGCGGCCGGCCGGCTGATTTCTCGGTCAAGGTTTGCCTCGCCAACAGCCAGAATATGAACTGGGAGATCATCGAGCCGGTCAACGGACAGTCGATCTACGCGGAGTTCCTGGATCGGCACGGCGAGGGCATCCAGCATCTCGCCTTCAACTGCAACGGGATCGACTACGAGGAGCGCGTCCGGCAGTTCGAGGAGCGCGGCTATGCGGCGGTGCAGGCCGGCACCATATTCAACGGCATCGACTTCCACTATTTTTCGGCCGGGGACGATTTGCGGATCACCGTCGAAATCTACCGTGTGCCCACTGGGTTTGTGTTTCCGCAGCCCGAGGAGTGGTATCCCGCGCCTCCGCCCGTGGCCTGATCAAAAATAGCGGCGCACGCTCGCCTTGTAGGTGCGGTAGGCCTCGCCGAACTTGCGCTCCAGATAGGCTTCCTCGCGCAGCACCACTCCGGAATGCAGGATGAGGAACACCGGAACGAGAGCAAGCACGCCCCACCATGTGTCGAAGATGAGACCGATCCCCAGGAGCAGGCCCATCAGGCCGACATAGAGCGGGTTGCGGCTGAAGCCGAACGGGCCGCCGGTGACGATCGCCAGCGTCGGTTTCGTCGGATCGATATTGGTGCCGCCGTGCCGCATCGTCATGCGCCCCCAGGCGATGATGGCGATCGCCAGGGCCGCCAGCACGATGCCCAGCGCCATGGTCAGCGGCCTGCCGCCGATCGCGAGCGGCCAGACATAGCGCAGCACAAGCATCAGGATCACCGCCACGAGGAAAAGCAGCGGCGGGAACACCGCGACGCCGGGATTGTCCTTCTCGCCGTTCATGGCCATCTCCGCTGGTCCGAACCCTAAATTTGGAGCTTCGTCGGAGGTTCAAGAAGCTTCCGGTTTCGACCGGGCTTTTTTTCTAGCTGTCAGCCGTCTCCAGCTTGGATCGTATGGAGCCGATGGCTTTTTCGATGGCCTCGGCGGCTTGCAGATCCAACGCAATGTCCAACAGGCCATCCGTTGTCCGGATCGAGAGGATGCCTATGTGCCCCTTCTCGTCCTTGACTGTGCCGACATGGATTTCGGTCGGCACGAAAGGGGGCGCCTTGTCCCTGCTATTCATCGTTCACCTATGTTGACGGGGGACGAACGACAATCGCGCAAACCGCTTACCCGTTCAAGCGGGCTTAGGTTGTATCCGTGTCAGCCGATGTCGGCTTCGCCAACTGGATTTTTGGATGGCGCGGGCGCTTTGCAGGCACATGCCGGCTGCACGCGGTACGCGCCGCTAACAACAGGCGCTTGCGCCGCAGCACGACGCGCTGGCGGCTTTCTGTTCTTCCAGCCAGCGGTCGCGCGGCTTGCAGCTTGCCGGCCGTGGTGACAGCTCGACCTCGACGGTATCGCCAACCAATGCCGGTTGGGCCGCTCGGTGAAGTTCCATCGGCCGGATGCCGTCGCTGATTTCGAAGGTCAACTTGGCCGACGGGTCGAGGGCCACATGGTCTGCCACCTTGCGGATGATCGCGGTAAACTTGCCGGCCGCCATATGGACCGGCCCACCTTCGTCGACGTCCCACAGCTGCACGAAAATCTCCGACCAGGCTTCCGGATTGGCGCCGCAATCCAGCGCCGAGAACTGTCCCGCCTTGACCTCGGTCACGTGATAGCCCGACTTTACCGGCCGGCCGTCATAGCGGAACACCAGCGGTTTTTCCTTGTGGTCGGCCAGCGCGTCGAGCAGATCGCCGATGGTGAGATCCGATGGGTCCATGGCGAGGGCAGGGGCTATTTTACGGTTGTCAGGAGAGAGCATGTCGGCTATTCCTCATTTCAACATTTCAAGGATTATTGAAATATGGATGAACGTCAAGCCCTGACCGCCTTTGGCGCGCTGTCGCAGGAGACCCGGCTGCAGCTGCTGCGATTGCTGGTCGTCGCAGGGCCGGAAGGCATCGCCGCCGGCTCGCTCGCCGAACAGGTCGCGGTTTCGCCGTCCAATGTCAGCTTCCATCTCAAGGAGCTGGAGCGCGCCGGCCTGGTGAGCGCGCGACGTGACGCGCGCTCGATCGTCTACAGCGCGGAATACGATGCGCTGTCCAGCCTGATCCGCTTCCTGATGGAGGATTGCTGCTCCGGCCGGCCGGAAATCTGCGCGCCGGCGCTTGCCGCGCCTTGCTGCCTGCCGGAGGAGGGGACCCGGCAATGACATCCTTCGACCTTCGTCGCCGGGTTGTCGCCGAAGCGCTGGGCACCGGTCTTCTGGTCGCGACCGTGGTCGGCTCCGGCATCATGGCCGAGACGCTGACGCATGATGTGGCGCTGGCGCTGCTCGGCAACACGCTCGCGACCGGCGCCATGCTGGTGGTCTTGATCACCATTCTCGGGCCGATCTCCGGCGCGCATTTCAATCCGGCCGTCTCGCTGGTGTTCTGCCTCAACCGGTCGCTGCCGGCCCGCGATTTCGCCGCCTACCTGGCCGCGCAGGTCGTCGGCGGCATTGCCGGCACCGTCGCGGCGCATCTCATGTTTTCCCTGCCGGTTCTGGAAGTCGCGACGAAGCTCCGTGCCGGACCCGCGCAGTGGTTCTCCGAAGCGGTCGCTACCTTCGGGCTGGTCGCGGTCATTCTCTCAGGCCTCCGGTTCGAGCAACGCGCCGTACCATGGCTGGTCGGCCTCTACATCACCGCCGCCTATTGGTTCACCGCCTCCACTTCTTTCGCCAATCCGGCGGTCGCGCTGGCGCGCTCGCTCACCGACACCTTTTCCGGCATCAGGCCGGCCGATCTGCCGGGCTTCATCGTTGCCGAGCTGCTCGGCGCCTTGATCGCGTCGGCGCTGATGGGCTGGCTGCTGAGGCCTGAAACCGTTCAGCAATCCGAACCACTGAAAGCCAAACCATGACGGTCACGATCTATCACAATCCCGCCTGCGGCACCTCGCGCAACACGCTCGCCATGATTCGCGCCAGCGGCGAGGAGCCGGTGGTGATCGAATATCTGAAGACGCCGCCGAGCCGCGAGCGGTTGCTGGACCTGATCTCGGCGATGGGGATCACCCCGCGCGAGCTGCTGAGGGAGAAGGGAACGCCTTATGCGGAACTTGGCCTCGCCGATCCGAAATGGAGCGACGACCAATTGATCGATTTCATGCTGGCCCACCCGATCCTTATCAACCGGCCGATCGTCGAGACGCCCAAGGGCACAAGGCTCTGCCGGCCGTCGGAGGCGGTGCTTTCGCTGCTCGACAATCCCGTGCGCGAATTCGTCAAGGAAGATGGCGAGAAGGTCGCCTATATGCCTCCGGCCTAATGCATGTCGCCCTTGGGAAGACGACGTGCATGAAAACAAACCTAGGGCTGCAGATGCTTCATGAAGTAGATCGAGGCTCGTGGTTTGCCGAACGGATCGACGAAGTGATGCGGCACGACACCGACTTCCCGCCAGTTCATGCGCCGATAGAGCCGCTCGCTTGCTCCGCCCTCGGCGGTGTCGAGAAGGAGCAGGGAGCGCTTTCTCTTCCTTGCCTCGTCTTCGATGAATGCCATCAGCGCCGAACCGATCCCTTGCCGCTGGAAGCCCCGGTGCACGAGAAGCTTGTAGACTTCCGCCCGGTGCAGGGCGTTCGGTTCCGGCGACAGATAGAGCTGGACGGTGCCGACCAGCTTGTCATCGACATAGGCGCAGATGAGCAGGCGGTCCCCATCCGCCAGGGAGCCGAAGAGACCCTGCCAATAAGCCTGCGCCTGCTCGGCGCCGAACGGCAGTACGAAGCCGACCAGCGCGCCGTCCTCGATGGTCTGCATCAAGATCTCGGCAAGAGCGCCGAGTTGAGCCGTTGCCTCGGTCTCGTCGATCACCGCGATGCGCATGCGCTGCCCCTTTTAGGCACGACAATTAATGGGCTTTGAGCGTTTCGTGAAGGCGGAAGTCGCAGCGCCGGCCGGCCGCAGCCGCCTCGTCCTCGTCTCGGCGCTCGGCATCACGCAGATCCTCGCCTGGGGATCGTCCTACTATCTGCCCGCCGTGCTCGCCGCGCCGATCGCCGCCGATACCGGCTGGTCGCTGGCCTCGGTCGTTGCCGGACTCTCCTGCGGGCTCTTGTTGGCCGGACTGGTATCGTCCGTCACCGGGCGGCTGATCCAGCGCCATGGCGGCCGGCCGGTGCTCGCCGCGAGCTCGATGCTTTTGGCCGCCGCTCACCTGCTGATGGCGGCGGCCAACGCCTATCCGCTCTACCTGCTTGCCTGGCTGCTTATGGGATTAGGCATGTCGAGCGGCCTTTACGATGCCGGCTTCGCCACGCTCGGCCGCCTCTATGGACAAGGGGCGCGTGGCGCGATCACCAACCTGACGCTTTTCGGCGGCTTTGCCAGCACTGTTTGCTGGCCGCTCAGCGCCTTCCTCGTCGAGCATGAAGGCTGGCGCATCGCCTGCCTCTGCTATGCCGCGATCCATCTTTTGATCTGCCTTCCGCTTCACCTCTTGGTGATCCCGCCGCCACCGGCTGTGGCACCCGCGCCGGCAAGAAGCGAGGGCGGACAGGCGCATGCCGCGGGCCGGGCGAGGACACGCTTCATCCTCCTTGCCTCGATCCAGACGGTATCGGCGCTGATCGCGTCGATGCTCTCCGTCCACCTCCTCACCCTCCTGCAGCTGCGCGGCGTCAGCCTGGCGGTCGCCGTCGGCCTGGGCGCCCTGGTCGGCCCGTCTCAGGTCGGCGCGCGCGTGGCCGAAATGCTGATCGGCCGCAATCGGCACCATCCGATCTGGACGATGCTGACATCGGTATCGCTGCTGGCCGCCGGGGTCTGGTTGCTCTTTACAAGCCAGACCTTCATCGCGCTGGCGCTGATCCTCTATGGCGCCGGCAATGGCATCCATACGATCGCTCGCGGTGCCCTGCCGCTGGTGCTGTTCGACCCGCAACAATACGCGGCGCTCATGGGCAGGCTCGCAACGCCCAGTCTTATCGTCCAGGCGGCGGCGCCCTCAGTCGGGGCTCTCCTCTTGGGCGCGGGCGGCGGGACGCTGCTCCTGAAAGTCCTCGCGATCGCCGCGCTGATCAATGTCGGGCTTTGCGCCCGGCTGGTATCCGTCGTGCGTCGGTGACCCCTATTTGTCCACCGCCAGCGTCTCGTTGAGCACGGCAGCCAAATGCAGGCCGCCGAGCGCGAGCTGCTGGATGGCGACCGGCGAGAATTTGTCGAAATAGGCCTGGTCGAGGATCACCGCATGCGGGTTGTCCGACTTGATCGACGTGCCCTTGGGCAGCGCGCGATAGGCGTCCTCGGCAATTCCATGGCACGCTGCCAGCCATTTCTCCGGCGTCTGGTCGGCTGCCGGCATCGGCGCGAGATTTGGGATGACATCGGTCTCGAGGTCGAGCGAAACCTTGCCCCAGTCATAGTATTTGAACAGAATCAGGCTCGAATCCCACACCGCGTGGAGGGTGGTGAGGTCGCGATAGGTAGAGCCGTCCGGCTTCGGCCGCGAGACGTTGAAGGTCACCGTCAGCGTATTGCCGCCCTGGTCGCCCTGGTCGCTGTCCAGCCGCTCGACGCAATGCAGCGGCTGCGACAGGTCGCCGACCAGATGGATGACGAAGGCGAGCGCCTTCCCGCGCTCCTCGTCGCTCTTCTTCGGATCGGCGAGGATCTTCTCCTGCGCCGGCAGCGCCTTCATCAGGCAGGTGCCGAACGTCGCATCGTCCTTGCAGTCGCGCGCCGGGTAGTAGGCTGTGGTGCCGGCGCTCGCGTCGCCCGGCTTCGACGCCAGCGGGATGTCGACGAAATGCCAGTTCGACGTCTCCTTGTGGTTCTCGGCGCGATAATCGTCGGCCCAGCTCGCGACCGAGGCCAGCGAGACGGTCGCCGGCGGCTTGAGCTTGAGATGCGAACGCAAGAGCTGTTCGACCACGTCATAGGCGCCCGGGCTCAGCCTGTGCTGCGCGATCTCGGCGATCACCGCATGGCCTTCCTGGCCCCAGGCCAGCGCCTGGCCGCACATCGTCACGCTCAACGACATTGCCGTGGCCCAGCAAACCGCCGCCGTCTTCCAGTTCATCGCCTTGCCTCCTCAACAAGGTTCCGTTCTGGAAAGTACAATCGAGGCGCGTGTCACAAACAAGCGGTTTTCCAAACGACGCTCTCGTGCGAAGACATGCGCGAGATCAAGCGTATGCAGCGGATCTGAAAGATCGCGACGGGCTTTATAGCCCTTTCCGCGCCTGGATGGCCCGCGCCGCCTGTTCGATCGCGGCGCGGTCGTTGCCCAGCCTGTCGAGCAATTCCTGCGCCTCTCCGCTGCTGATTCCGGTACGCATCGCAAGCGACTCGACCGTCAGCACATCCGCGCTGTCGACCTCGCGCGTTTCGGGCAGCGCATCGTCCGCCGTGAGCGGCAGGGCGGCCTCGCGGTCGATCTCCATCTCGGCCTGATGCCAGTGCCGCTCGTGGTCGCCATGGATGCCGCCTTCGCGCTGCCAGATCTCGTAGGCGCGCTGCCTGATCTTCTCGATCCGATCGTCGTCCATCGCTGTTTCCTCCGTGCGTCGTCCTCAACGCAGGGCGAGGCGGAACGATCCGCGGTATTCGAGAAGTGATCGGCTGGCCGGCGGGTTGGTGGCGTATCGGTCAGGACCCGTATATCGCCACCGGCTTGCCGAACATGCCGGGTTCCGGTTTCACGCCCAGTCCCGGCCGTTGCGGCACGGCGATGTGCCCGTCGCGGATGACGACCGGGTTTTTCGCGTCGAAATGCCCCTTGATGTACTCCTGTGCGATCCAGGCGCCTTCCATTCGGCGCGGCTCCACAGTCGCCGCGAGATGCACGCAGGCCGCCGCGATGATGTCGCCGCCCCAGGCATCGTCGCAGCTGTGCGGCAGCGAGCGGATGGCGCACAGGTCGCGCACCGTCGTCATCTTGGTTAGCCCGCCGAGGCGCGTCACCTTGAAGCCGAAGCCGTCCGCGATACCGAGCGAGATTGCCCGCAGCACCGCGTTTTGGTCCTCGGTGCTTTCGTCGAGATAGACCGGATGCGTGATGCGACCTTTGAGCGTCGCGATCTCGTCCATGGTGTTGCAGGGCTGCTCGAACACGAAGGGGATAACCTGACAGAGCCGGTCGAGATGCATGGCGGCCGCGACCGTCAGGCCCCTGTTGCCGTCGACCGCCAGCCGCGCCTTGTAGCCGACCGCTTCCCAGACCTTGTGGACGACGGCGACGTCCTCTTCCAGGTCGCGCCCGCCGATCTTGACCTGCAGGCGCGGATAGCCGGCCTTCACCTTGTCGGCCGCTATCCTGGCCGTCTCCTCCGGAGGACCGACGATCAGCGAGTAATAGGCCGGTACGCGGTCGGTGAGCGCACCGCCGAGCAGCGTCGAGACCGGCACGCCGAGCTTCTGGCCAAGCAGGTCGAGAAAGGCCATGTCGAAGGCGGCCTTGGCATAGCCGTGCCCGTTGAGCTGCTCGTCCATCTGTTTGGCCAGCAGCCTGATCGAGGCGATTTCCGCGCCGATCAGCCCCGGAGCGATTTCGGCGATCGCGGCGCGGGCGCCCAGCGCATGGTGCGGCTGGTAGACCGGGCCGATCGGGCAGGTCTCGCCCCAACCGACCAGCCCGTCATCCGTCACGATCTCGACCAGCGTCGAGTCCAGCGCCTCGACATCGGCGCTGGCCATCCGGTAGGCGCCGCCTTTGACCGGCAGCTGCGCCGTATAGATGTTGATCCGGTCGATGCGCATCACATCCGCGCCCTGGCCGACGTCGGATCGTAAGGCGAATCCGCGATCACCTCGGCGATCTTCCGTTCCCCCAGGATCGCGACGTCGAGCTTCGTGCCGGGTTTGGAAAAACGCTCCGGCAAGAGGGCCAGCGCCACGTCATGCCCGAGCGCATAGCCGTATCCGCCCGACGTGATGCGCCCGACCAGCGCGCCATCGATGTACAGACCCTCGGAGGCGAGCGCGCTCGCGCCGTCGGTTTCGATCTTGAGCGTCACCGACCGGCGCTGGTCATTCCTCGCCTTGTATTCCAACACCGCATCGCGCCCGACGAAGTCGCCCTTGTCGAGGCGGATGAAGCGGTCGAGTCCGCTCTCCAGCGCATTGAGCTCCGGGTTCATGTCGCGGTACATCGCACGGTAGGATTTCTCCAGCCTGAGCGACTCCAGCGCATGCAGCCCGACGAGGCGGATGCCGTGCTTCTCGCCTTCCTTCAGGATCGCTTCCAGCAACTGCCGCTGGTAGGGCAGCGGATGGTAGAGCTCCCATCCTAGCTCGCCTTCACAGTTCACGCGCAACAGCCGCACGTCGCTGGCCAGGGCGACGCTGCCGGTCTTGACGCCGAACCATGGGAACTTTTCGTTCGACAGATCGATCTCGGTCAGCGGCTGCAGCACGTCGCGCGCGTTCGGCCCGACGACGGTGAAGCAGCCGCGCTCGTTGGTGACGTTCTTCAAGGACACGCTGCCGTCGGCAGGCAGAAGTCTCGAGAGATCATCGAAATTCCAGCGCTCCGCCCGCGGCGTCGAGACCAGGTAGAAGCTCTCTTCGCCGAGGCGCGCAACCATGTATTCCGCCTGCACGCCGCCGCCGGCGGTGAGGTGATGCGCCAACGCCACCTTGCCGACCGCGGGCAGGCGATTGGCCAGGATCCTGTCCAGCCAGGCGTCGGCGTTCGGCCCCGACACTTCGAACTTGGTCATCGGCGTCATCTCGACCAGGCCGACGGCGTTGCGCACCGCCAGCACTTCCTCGGCGACGAAGTTCCCTTTGGGTGTCCAGCGCCAGCTGTACTGGTCCTTGGCCTCGACGCCTTTGGGCGCGAACCAGTTGGGCATTTCCCAGCCGTTGAGCACGCCCCAAACGGCGCCGAGCTCGGTCAGCCGGTCATAGGACGGCGCGGTCTTCTGCGGGCGGGCCGCGGGCATGTCCTGCCCAGGATATTTCTGCTCGGCATGCGTTCCCCAGGCCTCGCGGACCTTCTCGCGCGTCCAGGCCTTGTTGGCGTAGTCGCCGAAGCGGCGCGGGTCGAGATCGGACGTGTCGAGGCTGTTGCCGCCCTCGACGATCCGCTCCGACAGATAATAGCCGATCGTGCCGCCCCACAGGATGCCGCCCGGCACGCCTTCGGCCAGCCAGACATTGGGCAGGCCCCAGGCCGGTCCCATCAGCGGCAGCTCGTCCGCCGTCATCTGGAAGGGGCCACGCACATTGGCTTTGATGCCGACGCGTCCCAGCGCCGGCACCAACTGCAGCGCCTGCTCCCAGTTCCACGATACCGCCTCGAAATCTTCTTCGACGAGATCGGCGCCGAACCAGGCCGGAACGCCGTCCTCGGCGAAGAGTTTGAGGTTCGCGGTGCGCTCATAGGGCCCGAACATCAGGCCGTCGCCTTCTTCGCGCAGATAGCCCTCGAAACCTTCGTCGCGCAGGATAGGCATTTCGGGACGTCCCTGCCGTTTCCGCTCCACGATCTCCGGCACGGCCTCGGTGACCCAGTACTGGTGCAGGATCGGGATCGCCGGGATGTCGAGGCCGAGCAGGGCGCCGGTCTGGCGCGCGTAATTGCCGGTGGCGCAGATCACATGCTCGCAGGTAATGTCGCCCTGGCTCGTCTGGACGAGCCATTCGCCGCCGGGCGTTCGGCTGAAGCCGGTCACCTCGGTATTCAAGTAGACCTTGGCACCCAGATCCCGCGCGCCTTTGGCCATGGCATGCGTCACGTCGGCCGGGGCGATGTGGCCGTCATCGGGGTGATAGAGCGCGCCGAGCATATGGTCGTTGTGGAGCAGCTGGCAGAGCTCCCTGGCCTCGGCCGGCGTCAGCAAGTGCGCCCGCATGCCCTGGACGTCGGCGACGCTCATATAGCTCTTGAACTCGTCGAGCCGGTCCCTGGAATTGGCGATGCGCAACTGGCCGCATTTGTGCCAGCCGACCGACTGCCCGGTTTCGGCCTCCAGCCCTTCATAGATCTCGATGGTCTTCTTGATCATCCGCCCGACATTGATGTTGCGGGCATAGGAGGGGATCAGGCCTGCGGCGTGCCAGGTCGAGCCGGCCGTCAGCTGGGTGCGCTCGAGCAGCGCCACGTCGGTCCAGCCGCGCTTTGCCAGGCCATAGAGGATGCCGGCGCCGACGCAGCCGCCGCCGACAATCACCACTCTCGCATGTGCTTGCATCGAACCACCGATTCCAGACCGTTTTCAAAAGCGCGCTGCCGAAGCTACAGGCGGCGCAGGGCCGTGTAACGTTCTGAAAAACTAGGGATTGTGATAAATTTGGCTTATGCAGCGGTCCGCCTGGGCAGGCTGGCAATTGGTCCGCATTCTCACTGCGCTTGCCCGTCCTGCGCGGTCTCCTCCTTGAACTCGACCTTCGTGCCTGGCTTAACCATGGCGGCGAGGTCTTCGGCGTCCCAGTTGGTCAGCCGGATGCAGCCATGCGAGTAGGTCGTGCCGATCTTGCCGGGATCGGGCGAGCCGTGGATGCCGTAGCTTTCGATCGAGAGGTCGATCCAGACCGATCCAACCGGGTTGTTCGGCCCCTTGGCGATGGTGAAGGGCCGCTTGGTTCTGACGCCCTTGAAGGCGAATTTCGGATCGTAGCGATAGGTCGGATTGTGCACCACGCGCTTGACTTCCGCGGCGCCGGTCGGCGCCGGCTTCTCCTCGCTGCCGATCGAGGCGGGGTAGACGGCGAGCGGCCTGCCTGATGGATCGAGCACGCGCACCAGCCGGGTGCCCTTGTCGACCTCGACGCTTGCAATGGCCGCGGGAGGACCGCCGCGGCCGACATCGGGCACCACCAGGGTCGTGTCGGCCTTCCTGAAGCCGGTTTTGGGATTGAGTATCCGCAGCAATTGTTCGCTGACGTGGAAACGCTCCGCTAGCCTCTCCCGCGCGTTGCGATAGCCGAGGCGTCTGAGGTGCGCCATTCGCTCCATGCGCGCCGGGATACGCCTGGTGAAGGGGCCGCGCACATCCTTGGCCGTGACCTCGTAACTTGTCAGCACCGGGCCGGCGAAAGTGGCCGTCAGTCTGTCCCATGTCGCCCGCGTGAGCTTGCCGTCGGAGGGCAATCCGTTCGCCGCCTGGAAGGCCGCGACGGCCTTGGCAAAATTGTCGGAAAGCCGGCCGTCGATCAAACCGGGGGAGAAGCGGGCGCGATCGAGAAGGATCTGCGCCTTGACCAGCATAGGGTCGACGTCTTTCGGCTCGCTGTCACTGAATTGCGCTTGATTGACCGCGTCGAGGTTCAGCCTGGCCGCCTGCGTCCCGCCGCATGCAAGGGCAAGCGCTACCGCGACGACTGGAAGGAACCTGACCATCAACGTCACTCCGGGACCGCGCCAAATACCTGTCTCTATGACGCGGGACGGCTGATCCGGTTCCTGTCGGCTCGCGCGAAGATCATCGCGAACGTGCATTCTTGGCCATAGGCGGTTGAATTTTAACTGGAAGCAGTTCCCAAGAACGCAAATTGCTGTCATGCTTATATAAGGGCCTATGCATTTTCTGATTCCATGGCCCCCTGTCCTGGTGACCGACGGCTCCCCAACGCCCCCCGCCCATGCCGTCGGTTGCCCATTCGTAACCCAGGACCTGCAGAGTCAGTCGGCCAACCCGCCAGTTGGACGAGGCGGCGCCGGTCGCCGCCTCAGTCACATCAAGGATGCTTCGACCGGGCTTTTCCTGTTGCGGGAGGAATTGCTCCATCCTCGATAAGGATGTCCTTCCTGCGGGCAAAGGCAGCGAAGACACCTCTGGCCGTTTCTGCATCGATGTCTCCGGCCAGCGCGGCCTTGCAGGCGCGGATCGCCGCCTTCTGCTCGGGGCTGTTGCCACACCAGTCGATGACAAATTGATAGGCGTCCGCGACGGTGTTCAATTGACGCGGGAACCCCAGTCCGACCAAGATGCGGATGGGCTTTTCGAATGGTTCGGCGAACATTGCGAAACCGCCTCGTTCCGCGACGAACCTACGCAACCACTCCGCCGCCGCGACTGCCCCTGCCGGCGGCCATCCAAGGCAAGGTGACGCTCACATCCTCGTGGATTTTGACCGACTTTGCGAAGCCGCAAAACGCGTCTCTGGCGGCTGTCAGCGGATAGCTGCCGTCGAATGCCCGCTGGCAGGCACGCAAGGCCGTCTCATAGATGGTGCCGCGTCTGTTCCTGGGCCATTCGTAGAGAAATTCCAGGGCGTCCTCGAGGCACGCGATTTCCTGGATGAGGCCGTTCCCGCTCTTCACGAAGACAGGGCCGTCAAACATCCGATCGTTCATAGGATCCTCCAAGTCGAACGAACAATTTGAGTTTGGGATGGGCCTGAACCGACAGCGGTCCGCGCCCGTCTGCGATATGGGATTGTGGTTTTGGACGGTCAAGATCGGGGTGCGTGGCAGACCGAGATCAACAGCGAAGTTGGACCGAGAAGCTCCACTTAAAGCGCGTCGCGCTGAAGCGGATTCGGGCGACGCGTTTTAAATTTTTGTTTTATGCATGTCGTTCCGCAAAACCGCTGCACACTTTTGCCCGACATGCATTAGGACCGCGACTTGCTTGAAAGCGCCTTTGCTTCGCGAACGAGCGAACCCCAGTTCAAGCCCAGGAAAGAAATGAGCTCCAAAGCCTGCGCTTCGGTAATGCCGATCTCCCGGACGAGCCGTTGAACAATGGTTTCCTGTGACGGGTTTTCAGATTTGAGCGCCATGGGCAGTCCCCTGTTGGCGCGCAACGTTCAACCAGCGGATTTGTTCCGACAATCCAGCGGCCCGGACCGCAGCCTCGCCAACGGAGGCCTCATCGACTGGAATTGAGCTTCCGGATACGTCCCTTATCCAGACGGAACACCCCATCCGAGCCGCCCTGGCTCTCGAAATCGGTCTGAAGCTCGTCCCATGTGCCGAGATATTTGCCGCACTCGGCGCAATGGATCAGGGTTGTGGGTTGGGCATCGGCCGGAATCTGCAAGCGGATGACCCCGCAAAACGGGCATTCCAATTTGTGGTTCAGGTACTCGCCAGCCATGTGGCGCAGCATCGCGCAATCGGCATATCCCCGCAAGCCTAGGAAACCTTGCCGAGGAAAGCTTTTGATAATGGCGCTCCTGCGATCACCGCTGACAAGGCCTGGCAAGCTTGCGGGGGTCGCGGCTATCGTTGCCTGATCTAAGCCGGGAAGCCGGGCAACCTACCGCCCGCGGTCCTTATCCGAAACCTGTTTGGAAATGATGGGCAGTCCCGGGCGCACCAAACGCTCAGTGCGGCGCAGCAGTTCGTAGGAGCGGTTTATCGCGTCCCTGCTGCCTTGGATGAGTTGATGTTGGAAAATCTCGCGCGCGGGGCGTGGGGGAATCTTGACTTTGAGCACGGCATCCTCCCGTTCACAGACGGGAGCGCGTACGTCGTCTCTCAGCCGCCAATGGTGTCCAGTGGATGGTTACCGGCGATGAACCTAAGCTAGTGCCCTCCAGCTTTCCGTCAAGTTATCGAAGGCCCGTCTATTTGACGGCGCCAGACCTGGCTGACTGCGAATGGCTGCGAGCTGCTGCGAAAGTGCCCTGGATTGGTCGACATAAGCACTCGCTGGCCCCTGATGCGGCTGTTTTCGAACCGCAGGGCTATCGCCTGTTCGATGAAGAGCCTCAGCCAGACCCGATCTCCGAAAACAGCCAGTCGCGAAAGGCCTTGACCTTACGCTGGCGGATCGCCTCCGGCGGGTAGACGAGATAGAAGCTGGAGACGGCCTTCAGCGCATGGTCGAAAGGCCGGACCAGCCTGCCGGTGGCGAGGTCGGCCGAAACGAGCATGGTGCGGCCGAGCACCACGCCTTCGCCCTGCACGGCGGATTCCACCGCGAAGGTGGCTGAATCGAAGGTGAGCCCGCTGTTCGGGTCGATGCCCTCGACGCCGGCGCTGGCCAGCCACGCCGCCCAGTCGATCCGGTAGCCGTCGCGGATCAGCGTGTGGTGCTTGAGGTCCTGCGGAGTCCTCAAGGGATGCGGCCCCTGCAAGAGCTTCGGGCTGCAGACCGGGAACACCTCCTCGCCGGTGAGGAATTCCGACGTCAACCCATGATAGTTCCCAGCGCCGTAGCGGATGGCGACATCGATGCCGTCGCCGCGGAAATTGGTGAGCCTGCCGGTGGTTGAAACCCGCACGTCGATGTCGCCATGCGCGCGGTGGAAACGGTAGAGCCTGGGCACCAGCCATTTTCCGGCAAAGCCGTCGGAGGTGCTGACGTTCAGGGTCGAGTTCGAAAGGCGCGAGGTCGCCGTCTCCGTGGCGACCGAGAGCTGGTCGAGCGCCTCGCGCACCGCCCGCGCATAGGGCTCGCCGACGGCGGTCAGCCGCACCGAGCGCGTCGCGCGCTCGAAGAGCTGCACGCCGAGCTGGTCCTCCAGATGTTTCACCGCGCGGCTGATGGCGCCATGCGTGAGGTTGAGCTCGTCCGCCGCCCTGGAGAAATTCAGGTGGCGGGCGGCGGCCTCGAAGGCCGGCAATGCATTCAGCGGCGGCAGTCCGCGAGCCATGGCGCGAAAATCGATCTGTGAGCGTTGGTAACAAATACTTGCCAAATTTTGGTTTGTCCATCGCACATTTTCCAGCCAGAAATCCTCACATAATTTGTGAATAAAGCTCACCCAACCAGCAAACGTCATGAGGACACCATGGCTACCGTTCACCCCTTCCTCTGGTTCCACCTCAATGCCAAAGAGGCACGCGACTTCTACCTGTCGGTCTTCCGGAACGGCCGGGCGCTGGATGCGATCGAGTTCACCGACTTCGTCGGCGGCACCAACGGGACGGTGCCGCACGCAATCTTCGACTTCGAACTCGAAGGGCAGCGCCTCACCGCGCTCAATGCCGGCGGGGTGCCGCCCTTCAATGAGAGGATCTCGCTCTACATCGAAACCAGCGACCAGGCCGAGACCGACTATTACTGGAACGCGCTGACGGCGGGGGGCGGGTCGGAAAAGCCCTGCGGCTGGCTGCAGGACAAGTTCGGCGTCTACTGGCAGGTCATCCCGGAGCCGGCGCTGCGGCTGATGAGCGACCCGGACCGCGAGAAGGCCGACCGGGCGCGGCAAGCGATGTACAAGATGGGCAGGATCATCCTCGCCGATATCGAAGCGGCCCACGCCGGCCGCGCCTAGTTCAAACCTCATAGCTTAAACACGGAGGCCTCCATGGCTGCGCTCCCCATGACTTCACTCGATGGAAAGAAAATCATTGTCGTCGGAGGCAGCTCCGGCATCGGCTTCGGCGTGGCGGCGGCCGCGCTGGAAAGCGGCGCGGAGGTGGCGATAGTCGGCCGCTCGGCGGAGAAGCTGAAGCCCGCGGAAGAGAGGCTCGCCGGGGCAGGGCGCGTGACGGGCATTGCCGCCGACATGGCCAACGAGGCGGATGTCGCCCGCCTGTTCGACGAAGTTGGCGCCTTCGATCATCTGGTGGCGACCGCCGGCACGCCGCCGCCCAATTATCCGATCGGCGAAGCCGACATGGCGTTCGTGCGCCAGTTCGTCGACGGCAAGCTGATCGGCGCGGTCATGCTCGCCAAGCACGCGGTGCGTACGCTGAGGAAGGGTGGCTCCATGACTTTCACCTCCGGCATCAACAAGGACCGGCCGCCCGTCCCTGGCGGCTCGGTCGTCTCGGCGATCGCCGGCTCCTTCAGCTATTTCGCCCGCGCGCTGGCGCTGGAACTCGCCCCGACGCGCGTCAACATCGTCTCGCCCGGCTGGGTGGATACCGAGATGTGGGACGAGATCGTCGGCGCGGCCAAGGCCGGCTATTTCGACCAGATGGGCGCCCGCATTCCGGCGGGAAGGATCGCGACGCCCGCCGACGTGGCGCCCGCCTATCTCTATCTGATGCAGAACGCGTTCATGACCGGCGAGACGATCCACATCGACGGCGGGCAGCGGCTGGTCTGAGCGGGCGTGCTTGGACCTTGCCGGGCTTTCGGACCAATGGCATTTTCAGCGGAACGCCAATATACATGACGTTCGATAAGCAGCGCCTCCGCATACGAGGAATGCCATGCGAAGGTTCGTCTTCACGGCCATGTGCATTGCCGCCGCCACAGGCGCCAATGCCCATGACTGGTACGAAAACAAGGTTGACCCGGTGACGAAGTTCAAGTGCTGCGGCGGTCATGACTGCCGCGCCATACCACAGTCTTCGGTTCAGTCCAGGGTCGACGGAGGCTACGTCTATCTGCCCGATGGTTTCAACATCCCGCGAGATCGGGTGCAGGAATCGCCGGACGGCCAATACCATATCTGCGAGAATAACTACGTCATAACCAACCAGCCCTATTTACGCTGCTTTTTCGCGCCCCGCGTCGAGATTTCTCGACTGCTCCCGCGTTGAGAGGATACCGCGGCGTCTCAGCAAGATCCGGGATCGGCAAGGCGCGCGCGACCGCGGCGAACCCGCACGCGTGGCTTGCTGCCACGGGTCGCCGAGCAAGACGGCAGCTTGCGCGCAAAGTCCATTTGACCAGTCTTCCCGGCTGACGATCAAGCCACGCGGACCTGGCAGGTGTCCAGCACGGCCCTCATTGCAGATATGGCCCTGTTTCGCCATTATGCCCCGGGGGCGGGCGGTCATGATATCCTTAAATCCATTTGCAAGAGGAGGCTAGCTGCGTTCCGTGTCGCGGCCGATCCGGCGCGAGTTGCCAAACGCCATTCGGCGAAAATTCGAGGCATCGAGAGCGCGCTCCAATCGACGTGGCCACCCGGCGACGTTCATCGGCATCACGGGAAGTTCGGGCAAGACAACCACCGCCAGCCTGCTGGGACACGTGCTCGAGGCATATGCGCCAACCACCACCCAAGCGATCTACAACACCGCGGTTGACATCGCGCCGGCGGTGGCATCCGCATCCCGAAACAGCGAGTTCGTCGTTCTGGAAATCGGCGCTTCGAAAAAGGGATCGGTGGCTCGATCCGCTCGTTTGATAGAACCCGATGTCGCGATCGTCACCATCGTCGATCGGGAACACTATAGTGTGTTTCGCAGCCTCGAAGCGGTGGCCGACGAAAAGGGCTGGCTGGTGAATGCGGTCCGACCCGGAGGCTTTGCGCTTCTCAACGCGGATGACGAACACGTGCTCGCCATGCGTCGCCGCACGCGCGAGCGCATCGTTACCTATGGCCGGGACGAGGGCGCCGACTTCCGCGTCCTGTCAGCCGAGTTCTCCTTCCCAGGTCCGTTGCGCGTTCGCATCGCCTGGAAGGGCAATGAGGAGACCATCGTTTCTCCCCTTCCGGGGAAGCACTTTTGGCTCGCGGTCACGGCTGCTTTTGCGGCGGCCGTCGAACTCGGTGTTTCGCCCGAACGGATCAAGGAACGGATAGCCGGCTTTGGTGGGGTTCCCAATCGCTGCGAGATCATGGAGGTGCCTCACGGCCCCACCTTCATCGTCGATGCAGCCAAGGCGCCCTTTGGGACGATAGACCTCGCCTTCGATGTTATGAGCGACGCCACCGACAGACGCCGCAAAGTCGTCATCGGGCAGATCTCCGACTATGCGGGAAATCCTTATTCCAAATACACGAAGGCCTATCAACGGGCGCGGGCGGTTGCCGACGAGGTCATCGCGGTGGGAGACAATGCACATAAGGTTCGCGCCACGGAAGACGACATCGCGTCGGGACGGTTCCACCGATTCCGCGACGTCCACGAGGTCTACGCCTACTTCAAGAAAACGGCTGTCGAAGGCGACCTCATCCTTTTGAAAAGTTCGAGCAGCCTGCATCTGGAGAGAGTTGCGCTTGCCTGGACCAGCGATGTCAAATGCTGGGAAAAGCGATGTGGTTTCACCATCGGCTGTGTAAGTTGCGGACTCTATACACACCCTTTTCACGAACATGGCCGAATTCGGCGTCGTGAGAAACGCCGTCGGCGCAGGGAAAAGATCAGGCGCCTGGTCGCGGCGCCTTTCAGGCTGTTCCGGGGTATGAACCCGCCATAATCAGGCGTCTTTAAAGGTTGGCCGGGTCGTCCGCGGCCATCTGCGTTTTTACAGTCTCCGGCGCGTTGGCCGCACGCGCTCGGCGATACCAAAGCGACCGCAGGAATTTCCTCGCCTGCAGGAAATTCCCCCATACGGACCGAACCACAATCCTCTTGCTTCTCAGGTCGCTCCGTTCACTTTCCAGAATAGACCCACCGAGCTGGAGGCTTACTTCGTCGACCAGATTGGGAGAAGTCGACCACACGCGGATGGAAAACTCCCACGGATGGGAAAAGTCCTCATCGATAGGCCTGAACAAATGACGGCGACGAAGAAGCGATTGAGCCGCCTGCCTGTTGATCAGATAGGCTACCGCGCCCGAGGCCGGGTACTTGTATCCGACCAGATGCGTGGCCCCGATTTTAATCGACTCGACAACTTTCTTATGATTGAAATCGAAGAACTTTACGATGCTCCAAATGCCTCGGTGAGAAATGGCATCGTTTATCGCCTGGATGAATTGATCGTCATTGCGGATTTTGAAATCGTCCTCAAAAATCAACGCAAAATCCATCTCTTTGCGCATCACTTCTTGCCAGATCTTCCGGTGCCCGAGATAGACGGAAATCTCGCCCCTCGTAAGCGAGCGCTTGTGGAGGGTCCAATTCAGCAGGCGTGAGTATGCGCGATCGATCTCGGCACTGTTTTGATCGACGCCCTGGACGAAATCGAAGGAAAGGCCGACGCGGCCTAGTTCGTTGGCGGCGTGCATCCTGCGGGCTCCGCCCGCCGGCTCCACAGTCAGGACGAACATGCCCAGCTTCGGAAATTCGATTGCTCGAGAGGAAGAGCTATCCATGGTCTTTGGCCGCCGACGCCTTCAGTGCCCTTAGCCTTTTCCTCGCGGAAGAGGCATAGAGCGAGCGGGGAATTTCGCGAATTTTGTCAAGCAGCGATCCGAATTTGTATGCGCCTGTCGTCTCTCCGAATTTCTGATGGGCATAGATTTTTCCCGGCCCGGTATATTTCCGGCCGAGGAAGTGTTCCGGGATAAGGGTGTGAGAAGGCCAGATGACAATCTCGGGGCGGAGTTCTTCTATGAGCTCGGCAACAAAAAGATTGCCTGTTTGACGCCAAGGATGATCAAGCTGCTGCGGCGGTATTTTCGACAGGCGGTCGATGATTTCCTTCAGGAAAGGATGGTTTGGCGCTGACGCCACGATGGGGGCAACCAGTTGCCCCCTTAGAAACTCGTTCTCATAGACGGTGTAGAGTTCGCCTTCATCGTCGAACAGATCATCGATGGGGTTGACGCAAATACTGTCTGCGCCGGCGATATAGCCGCCATGCTTGTACAGTATTTCGTAGCGCAGCAAATCGGCGGCACCGGCATACCATCCCCGCTTCATGTACTCGTTGATCTGAGGCGCGGTCCTGAACTCTCCGCCATTCAGGAAATCATTGTCGTAAAGCGTGTAGTTCCAGCCGGGATGCCTGTCGATCCACGTCCGCATCCACTCTGTCGGAGCGACCTTGGGCCCAATCCAGATGTGACCGAGATTCCTGGGTATATTCATGGGACAATGCTCGCCGTCTGACCTGCGCTTTTGCAGGTGTGAGATGCCCCTATTTTGCCAAGCACGATCCTTTCATTCGCGGCGGTGCGGCTGCGATCGGCAGGTTTGTGCCAAAGGGGCAGCGCCTCCGCCGCTCTGGCGCCGGGTCGCCGGATGATACCCCTGTCATGCAGGCGGAAGACGGAAGTTCGCATCCTGCGTGCCCCACTCGACAAATGTTTCGTCAAAGCCCCAAGCCACACGTGCATCGGCTTTCCAGCTCGCGCGACTGCAACCGTTTATGCGCTGCCAAATGAATGAGCGATAGTCCGACAGTCGATGCGAGGGAAGGCGCACGAAAAACGCCACAACCTTCGCCAAATCGAAAAATTGTATTGCATCGCGCCAAAAAACGGCACGATCCGCCACCACAAGCATTTGCTTTGACACTGCCCGCATTAAATCCCCGGTAGATCAATATTGCCGACAGCGGCTGCAGTCAACCGAGGAGCCGGAACCGGCGCCAAGGCCAGCCTGTTTTGGCTCTCGGCAGCGATGGGGTGTGTGAAACAGTGAACCGCGATAGCCGTCAATCGAGCGATTGCCCGTAAGCTGCTGAAATCCTTAACGCGATTTTCATGCCACTCATTTAGCCACTTGGCATTATGAGCCATCTCGATCAGCCTGTTTCAGGTTCCGCCCTTCAAGGGCAAGGCGATTCCGTGGAAGCAGGGATCCTGCGGGATCAGTTCGCCGATCTCAGGACGGGGCTCTTCATTTCGATGCCCATCGGCACGGTGCTGTCGGCCCTGATCCTGGCCGTGCTGATGCTCTCGGGCGTCGGCCTTGCGGCACTGCTGTGGTTCGCGGCCGTCAGCGTCATAAATGGCGCCCGCATTGGGCTTGCCCTCGCCCAGGCGGACGTTCCCGATGGTAGGCCCGTTGGCGGGTTGAAGCCGGTCGCCGCCCGGCTTTCGCTTTACGGGCTGTTGGCTCTGGCATCCGGCATCGCGTGGTCTTTTCTGGCCGTGCTGTCGGACGGGTACACCACGTCCCAGTCGCCGCTCTATCTGATCGTTCTTGCGGGTCTGTCGGCCGGTTCGGTCACCTATGGAGCATCATACGCGCCGGCTTCGATCAACTTCATGACGCTGCCGCTGCTGGTCAGCGCTGCGTGCGTGCTGGCGAAAGGCAATATCGAGAATTACGTCCTCGGTTTCACCATCCTGCTTTTTCTCGCGGGCATGATCAGAAGCTCGCTACTCGGGCAGGCCCGCTTCCGGGAGACGAGCCGCCTCAAATACGAGGCGAGGGCGTTCGCCGCCCGGATGGAACAAAACTCCAGGCGGGATCCGCTGACAAATTTGCTCAACAGGTATGGGCTGGAGCAGGCTATCTCCCAACTGGGGCGTTCCGACGGTCCGTTCGTGGCCATGCTGATCGACCTCGACGGCTTCAAATCGGTCAACGACACCTATGGTCACAATATCGGGGACGACCTTTTGGTCAGGGTCGCTCGCAGGATCGAGAACCATGCCCCGCCGGAGGCAACGATTGCGCGCATCGGCGGCGACGAGTTCGTGCTGCTCTTTCCCGCCTCGATGTCACGGCATTCGGCCGACGGACTTGCATCAGCGATCATCGCTGCCATCGCGGATCCGGATCCGGTGTTGAATTCGGTGCGCGTCGGCGCATCGATCGGCATCTATGTGTCGGAGAAACCGCAATTGACGGAGATGCTGCTGCGAGCGGATTTCGCGCTTTATGCGGCCAAGCGCGCCGGCAGGAACGAATACTGCCTCTTCGATGTCGAGCTCGACCACGGGCTCGAACGCAAGCAGTGCATCGAGCGCGACCTGCGCGGAGCCATCGAAGCGGGCACGCTTTGCTCATGGTTCCAGCCCATCGTGCGGCTGGATACCCACGCAGTGGTCGGCTTCGAAGCGCTGCTGCGGTGGCAGCACCCGCTTCATGGGGCCATTGCCCCGCCCGAGATCGTCACCGCGGCGCGCGAAACCGGCCTGCTATCCCTGTTGACGGAGACGGTGTTTCTCAATTGCTGCGCCATGATCGAGGAGCTGGCGAGCAAGGGGCGCCGGGATGTGCGCGTCGCGATGAATCTTTCGCCGCGCGAACTCGAGGCAGGCAACGTCGACGATATGATACTCGACGGCCTCCAGGCAAGGAATGTTCCCGCGGCGATGCTCGAGCTGGAGATCACGGAAGAGGCGCCCATGGATCGCGACAGGGTCGACGAAAAGCTGGAGCGCCTGGCGGACGCGGGCATATCGATCGTGCTCGACGATTTCGGCACCGGCTTCTCGACCCTGGTTTCGTTGAAGGACAGCCGGATCCGCAAGATCAAGATCGACAAGGACTTCGTTCGCGATCTGGCCAGGTCCGTGGAAGATCAGGCTCTGGTCAAGGCCGTCATCGATCTCGGGCGAACGCTGGGCATAGAGGTGATGGCGGAGGGGGTCGAAACGGACGCCGATCGCCTGATCCTGCGCTCGCTCGATTGCACAATCGTGCAGGGCTTCCTCTTCTCGGCAGCACTGCCCATGCATGACGCACTTGCCTTCGAACCAAGGCATTTCGACGACTCGGCCAAAGCCTCCTTCGATCCCGCGGGACTCCCGTCGCGCCGAACCGGCAGCGCTGCCTGAGCGGCGAGCGTCGCGATGGCCAACGGCCTTCGATCCGACTGCAACTGCTCAACCACGACGCCGAGGCGGGTCGATGACGGTCCTCATCGCCCGGAAGAGCTGCCGCCGGCTCGGATATCAGGCCGGCAGCCCGAGCTGCTTTCGCAGGCTCTTGTCGAATGCGGACGCGGGCACGAAACGGCGCAGGAGACTGACCTGGCGCGCCGTTTTTCCCGCCGCATAGCGCCGCCTCGGAATGGGATCGGTCGCGGCCGCCAAGACGGTGTTGGCGACCACTTCGGGCGCATCGCCTTTTTCGATCGCTTTCCGCACGGCTGTGGTCATGCCGGCGCGCGCGGCGTCATAGATATCGAGCAACCGGTCCGGCTTGGCGAGATTGTCTTCGAAGGAGGTGCGGGTATAGGCCGGCTCGACCAAAACGACGCGAATTCCGAATGGCCGCAGTTCGTGGTCAAGCGATTCGGAATAGCCTTCAACGGCGTGCTTGGTCGACGAATAGAGGGCGAAATAGGGAGCCGGGATGAACCCCTGCACCGAGCTCAAGTTCACGATTCTGCCCTTTCCTTGCCGTCGCATGGTCGGCAGCACCGCGTTGGTCATCCGGATGACGCCGAAGACATTCACGTCGAACAAAGCCCGAGCCTGCGCGGTCGAGGATTCCTCCGCGCCGCCAAGCAGGCCCATGCCGGCATTGTTGACGAGCAAGTCGATGCGCCCCGCCTCGGCCAGCACCTCGTCGACCAGCTTCGCCACGGACGCGTCGTCGGTCACATCGCAGGTCAGCATGGTGACGCCGTCGGATTTCTTGGAGACTGCGCGACGGCTGGTTCCGAATACACGAAAACCCGCGTTCTGCAGGGCCTTGGCCGTCACGTGCCCGATGCCGGAGGATGCCCCAGTGACGATGGCGACGCCAGGACTGGTCTTGTTCATGGAGGTCACTTTCTTTGGTTTGGTTCGATTGGAGAAGCAGGAAGTCCGGACCGAAAGCGTCAGCCGGAAGCAGCTCGGCCGCTCACGCCGTGTCCGTTCCAGCGGCGAAACAGGGCGCTGGCGTTCACGCCCCCGAAGCCGAAACCGTTGGCGATCGCGTAGTCCATGTCCATCGGTCGGGCGCGGTTGGCCACGAAGTCTATCCCGTCGCCTGCCGGATCGGGGGCGCTCAGATTGAGGGTCGGCGGCGCCACCTGATCCCTGAGCGCCAGGATCGTGAAGATCGCGCCAAGCCCGCCGGCGGCCCCGAGCAGGTGTCCGGTCGCCGACTTCGTTCCGCTGACGGCTATCGAGAAATCCGCGCCGAAGACGCTTTTGATCGCTTCGATTTCGCCCAGGTCGCCCACCGGCGTGGAGGTCGCGTGCGCGTTGAGGTGGCTGATCTCACGTGGTGAGATGCCGGCTTGGGCGATCGCGATTTCCATGGCACGGCGCGCGCCGTCCCCGTCCTCGGGGCCGGACGTGACATGATGCGCATCCGCCGTGGTGCCGTAGCCGACGACCTCGGCGAGCGGTTTGGCGCCGCGCGCCAGCGCATGGTTCAATTCCTCGATGACCAGGATGCCGGCGCCTTCGCCCATGACGAAGCCGTCCCGCGAGACGTCGAACGGACGGGAGGCCTGATCGGGACGGTGATTGTAAGAGGTTGAAAGCGAGCGTGCCGCGGCAAAGCCGCCCAGACTGACGACGTTCATGCATGCTTCGGTGCCGCCGCACACGGCGATATCGGCTTCATCGGCGCGGATGATGCGGGCCGCATCGCCGATCGCCTGGATGCCGGCGGCGCACGCCGTCACCGGTGCGCCGATGTGGCCTTTGAAGCCGTGGCGGATCGAGATGTGGCCCGCCGCGAGGTTCACCAGGAAAGACGGCACCGTGAAGGGCGAAAGACGCCGAACGCCGCGCTGGTCGACTGTCCGCACCGCCTCGGTTATGGCAGGGAACCCGCCGACGCCTGATGCAATGATCGTCGCGGTACGGATCCGTTCATCTTCCGAGGCCGGCTTCCATCTCGCCTGGGCAAGCGCCTCTTCCGCCGCCGCCAGCGCGAAGAGAATGAAGCGGTCGATCTTGCGCTGATCCTTCGGAGCCAGGAAGGCAGTCGCATCGAGGCCCGCTTCGGGGTCTTCCTCCAGGGAGGGAACCACGCCGCCGATCTTGGCGGGCAAATCTGCCACCACATCGTCCGCAAGCCTGCGGATGCCGGAGCGGCCGGCCAGGAGGCGCGACCACGAAGTCTCGACGTCCGCGGCCAGGGGCGTGACCGCGCCCATGCCTGTTACGACTATCCGTCGCATCTATGCTCCTATCAATCTGAAGCGCCGGCCCGGCGCCGTTCAAGCGGCGACGGTGTCGCGCACCTGTTCGGTCGCCGCATCCAGAAAGCCCTGAGCGAGAACGGGTTCGTTGACGACGCGCGACAACATCAGCGCACCGACCATCGTCGAGAGAACGGCCATGGCCTTGCCATTGGACGCCTCGCCGCCGGACGCAGCAATCAAACGGCCGATGATTTCGAGATACCCCTTGATGCCGGCTTCGAACGACGCTTTCACCTCGTTACCTTGCCTCGCGGCATCCGAGCCGAGCGCCACGACCGGGCAACCGTCCATCCTTTCTTCGCGATGCTCCATGCTGAGGTAGAACGCGATCACCGCTCCAAGCGGATCATTTGGATTCGCCGCGCTCGCCGCCGCCCATCGGTCGGCGGCGCTCTCCATCGCCCGTCTGGACGCCTGTGCGGCCAAATCCTCCTTCGACGCGAACTGCTTGTAGAAGGCGCCCTGGGTCAGCCCGGCACCCTTCATCAGATCCTTGAGGCCGATTCCGTCGAAGCCGTGCTCCCGAAAAAGCCGGCTGGCCACGTCGATCACGGTTTGCCGGTTCTGCTCAGCCTGAATGCGGCTCACGCGCATCATCGATCTCCATATTTAGATTGCGTACTAAATCTATATCTCAATTAGAGACCGAACGCAATCTATCAAGAGGGGTGCGAAATGGGCGGCTCGCCATGTGATCGGTGCGGCGGCTCGCCGCGGACTGAAAGCCTCTCCTTTTTTAGATTTCATTCGACATCTATGTGGTATAGAGTTCGTTCGAAATCTAACAAGAGGAGACACGAAAGATGATCCGCAGAACCCTGGGCGCATCGCTTCTGGCCTCGCTGTTGGTGGCAACGCCGGCCCTTGCCGAGGAAACCCACGTCGGACGCCCCATCGAAGCAGGCAGCCTCGACGAGGGACGCCTCGACATGGTGGTCTATTACGCTCCGGTCGAAGGCGACCTCCTGGAGGTCACCGCCACCTTCGCGCCGAAGGGCGGCGGCGATCCGCAGCGCGTCGTCATGGGCCTCGCCGACCGCGACTCCGTGGCCTTCTCCATGCCGGGCTACCGGGGCTCGCTCTACACGTTCTCGAGGTCCGGCGAGAAGGTGACCGTCTCGACCGCGGCCGACACGCATCCGCGCGCCGACGTGCTACCGGACTGACCCTGATCCGTGTCCGGCATCAGCCCCGATGCCGCAGCGCCTGGACGATCGCCGATGGGCGCCGGGCGCATCATCCCCATGAGCCGGCACGACAGCCGGCAGAAACTCGCCCGCGAGTTCGGCGCGACCGACAGCGCGCCGGGAACAAAGCGCGCCGCCGCTGGTTGAGAACGGTCAGCAATCGAGCGGCGGCCGCGCTTTGCGAGTCGACCCGAAGGCGCCGGCTGCCGTGGGCGGGGAAAGCGGCGGAAAGATCACGCCATGCCAGGAGCAGCGAAACTTGCGGAACTTGTCGAGCGGCGCGAACCGCTCACCCTCCGCTTCGAGGACGACGGCCTCGTGCCCAATCATCCGCGCTGGCCGATGATCGTCTACCCTGGGGCCGTGACGCTGCCGGACGATGTCAATCCGGCGGCCGTCTTCGAGGGTCTCTTCAGCACGAATGGCTGGGGCGACGGCTGGCGGAACGGCATCTATGACTACGTCCATTACCATTCTCGCATCCACGAAGTGCTGGGCATCGCGCGCGGCAACGCCAAGGTGCGCTTCGGCGGCGAGAGGGGTGAGGTGCTGACGGTCAAGGCCGGCGACGTGGCGATCCTGCCGGCCGGCACCGGCCACCACCGCCTGTCTTCATCGGCCGATTTGCTCGTCGTCGGCGCCTATCCGCCCTTCGGCACCTATGATCTGTGCACGCGCGCCGAGCAGCATGCCGAGGCGCTGCGCACGATTCCCAATGTCGGCCGTCCGGAGAAGGACCCGGTCTATGGCAGCGAAGGCCCGCTGCTTGCGGCATGGAGCGAAGGCTGACGGGATTGGCACGGATCGTCGCCATCGAGCACCCTGAAATGCACAAGACTCTGAAAATGACCGGCAATGGCCGCTGGCGTATCGCAAGCTCTCTGGTCGATGGAAGATCTTTGCGGGAAGATGGACGCCGTAGCGCCGAAGCCGGGCAAGCGCGGACCATTTAAGAAGCGCGTCACCAAGAGTGGGAACGATAGCTGTCCCTGGGTGTTGGGATAGTGATCCCGACGGTTGTTCGTCGTAAACCCATCGGGAAAGGTCGAGAGCCGAGGGATGCCGCGAGAGGCGCTTCTTCGGCTTTCCCTGTATTGGGGAGAGCGACCGTGAAACGCAAGCCGCCTGTTGTCATCGGCAATCGAAGAGTCCGCCAGCAAGTGGCGAAATATTTCCGTTCGCATCCGTTTTTCCGCGTGCCCACCGATTGGCCGAAGAAGATAACGGTACTCCTGAAGCGCTTGCGCTGACACTACCCAGCCGCGCGCTGACTAAAGCGCGTCGCGAGGTTTCAGATTCGCTCCAAGCGCTTTAGGTTTTTGGATTTTGAGCATGTCCTTGCCCCGAAACCGGTTCCCACTTTCGGGAGACATGCTTTAGAAAACAGTATCGGGCCGTTCCTTCTACGGATACCGCGCCTTCTTCGGTGCGTAGATCGCCGGGTCGAAATCCAGCTCTTTCGGCAGCGGCTGGCTGGAGCATTGCAGGTGCACCTGGCGGGCGAGAAGCCTTCGCTGCTGCTGCTCATGCTCTTTCACCGCCGCCACCATCCCCATGCTGTAGGGCCCGAGCAGCACGCCAAACCCCCAGCCTGGGTGGTCCTTCTCGCGCCGGGCATAGTCCGCGGCCGCCATGCGGGCCTGCTGGCATTCCGGCGACGCCCATTTCGGGTCCTGCCGCGAAAGCTTCGCTTCGTAGTCGACCGGCGAGGTCACGCATCCAGCCACCGCCGCGCTCAACGCGACGACCATTGCAAATCTCATGCTTGAGCCTTTCCTAAAGCAAGGCGGGGAGTACACAGGAACCTTGCCTCCCACAAGTCGATGAGGCGAAATGCGCATTTCAGCAGAATTTCAGAACTCCGTCGGTACGGCGCCGGCGATCTCGGGCATGCTGCGCCAATAGACGGAGGCAGCCATGTTCGACGATCAAGCCCGCACCCTTGCACGCCAGGAACTCTTCGAGATCGTCGCCAGCGGAATGGTCAATCCCGGCTATGCGCCGCCCGGCGCCCTGATCGAAATGCTCGAGATCGCCGCCATGGAACTGAATCGGGACCTGACTCTGCCGCGCTCCCGGCACGCCGACGCAACGGATGTCTTGACCCCGGCGCAGAATGGTAGCCGAATAGGTCATTGGATGTTGCGCAAGGGCAGGGCGCTGTTCCATGGCGGAATCCGTATCGCAGGGAGTTTTGCAACTCGGCACCTGCCAGCTTGACCTGGAGCGCGGCCTGCTGCTGCGGGACGGGGCGGCGGTGCCGTTGCGCTCGAAGGCCTTCAGCCTGCTTTCACATCTCGCCCGAAACGATGGCAAGGTCGTCACCAAGTCCGACCTGATTTCCGCGGTCTGGGGAAACATCACCGTCACCGAGGATTCCCTCACCCAGGCGGTGCGGGACATAAGGAAGGCGCTCGACGACGGCGACCAGACTATCCTGAAGGCCGTGCCCAAGCGCGGCTATGTGCTTTCGGCTCCCTGCCACAAGCCTTCGCCGGCATCGCAACCGGTCGTCGCGGTCGTGCCGTTCGAGGATGGCCAGGCGCACGGCGGGACGTCGGATCCCGTAAGCAGCGCCTTCGCGGAGGATGTGGCGGACAGGCTCGCTCGCTTCCGTACATTGACGATCCTGAACCGGGAAACGGCGCTCGCCGCATTCCGGCAGGCGCAGGGCAACGGACCGCCGGTCATGGTGCGGCCGGACTACTTCGTGCGAGGGTCCGTCGTTCGCGGCGGCGACCAGTTGAAGATCAGCGCCAAGCTGGTCGACGCGCAAGCCGGAACGCTGCTCTGGGGCGAGAGCTACACGGCGGCCGGGCCGGACCTGTTCGCGGTTCAGGATGAGATTGCCTACCGTGTCGTGAACCGGCTGGTTTCAAACCTCGAGGCGGCCGCGTTGCGGCGAGCCGCCGGCAAGCCGACGCAGGACCTCGCGGCGTATGAGCTGGTGACGCGGGCTATCGTGCGCTTCCGCGGCTATCGTCCCGACGACAACAGCGAAGCCTTGAACCTGCTCAAGGCAGCGATTTCACGTGACCCCGATTATGGGCTCGCCCATGCCTACATGGCGCTGGTGGAGCTGGCGATTGCCGACTACGGAAGCGCGCCGGAGGATGTCATCGCAAGCTGTACCGAGCGCGCCTCGCTCGCCGTGGCGCTGGCACCGGACGAGCCCCGCTGCCATCGCATCCTGGCACTGGCGCGGCTTGCGGCGCGCGACCATGAGGCGGCCGAGCACCACATGCGGCGTGCGCTCGACATCAACCCCTACGATGCCGACACGATGATGCAGATGGGGCACCTGCTGTCCTTGCGCGGGCGGCCGCGCGACGGGCTGGAGCTGATGGACAGGGCGGTCGCCGCAAATCCTCTTCATGCCGAATGGTATCATTGCGATCGCGCCCTGACGCTCTACGCCGCCTGCGACTATGCCGGCGCCGCGACGGCGATACGGCGCCTGCCTTACGGGCCTCGGCGTTGGTCGCTGCTCGCCGCCGCGCTGGCGCGCTCCGGCGACACAGCCGGCGCGCGGGAATGCGCCAAGCAGATCAGCAAATCGGACCCTGACTTCTCGCCGGTAAGCCACCTGCGCTCGAGTTACGAATTCGAAAAGCCGGAAGACGCCGAACATCTCGTCGAGGGTTTCGAAATCGCCGCCGCGATTGGCGAATGAGACGTGTCGCGAAACCGGCTCAGAACCTGCGGCTGAGATAGGGTGACCCGCCGAGGCCGAACCGCCACTCCATCTCCACGCCCTTCGTGATGCCGATCCTGCGCCCTGTGACGATCGCGGCCGGATCGGTCTCGGGCCGGGCAAATTCGAAGGGCGGCGCGGTCATGGAGCGCCCGTTATGCGAGGCGCCGATACCGAGCGCCTGGCAGAGCTTGCCCGGACCGGAGCACAGCAGCCGGTCGTCGTCGGTTCCGCGCCTGGCGCGCATGGCGGTGATGCCGGATTGCGGCTGGATCGCGCGGATGAGCACCGCGCTGCCGGGCAGGCACACCGCGTTCAGGCACCAGTGCAGGCCGTAGGAGCGGTAGACATAGGCGCTGCCGGGAGCGCCATACATCGGCGCGTTGCGCGGCGTGCGGCCGCGATAGCTGTGCGAGGCCGGATCGTCGGGCCGATAGGCCTCGGTCTCGACGATGATGCCGCCGACGCCGGCGAGCCCGAGCCGCGCCCCGATCAATGCACGCGCCACCAAAGTTGCATCGCGGGCAAAGAAGTCGCGCAGCGCATCGGAACCGGCTCTAGGCGGCATGGCGATCAACGCTGGGCGGACAGGCCACGATCATCCCGCGGCACCGGTCGATCGCCCGCTCGCCGGAAACACTGAACACGGCCGACAATTATCTCGATCAAGTGGGGTGTCCCGATCGAGTGGGGCTTAGAGGGCGATCGCGGTTGCCTGGATTGCGGCGCGCGGCGGCCCTCTTCGCGGCTGCAAGGATGAGCCTTCCCAGCCCTATCCCAATGAGACCGGCCGCTGCTTTCAGGAGGCCATCTTGCAGTCGGGCATGCCGGCCGGGATCGATCACCTGAAGCAGCTCCAGCACGCCTGCCACGGCGCAGACGAACAGCATCGTCTGCACAAGGCGGGCGGGGAAGCCGAAGGTCAGGGCAAGGCCGAACAGGATATAGGCCAGGGCGCGTTCAACGTTCGCGTCGCCCAGGTGCGGCCGCATCTCGATAGGCGAAAGCGTGGCGAACGTAATCGCCGCGAGCAGGACGAGCGCGGCAAGGCGGGAGATCGAAATCATCCCCGCTCATACAGGCGGTAAGCCGACATAACAATATATGTGCGCGACGGGGCGGCGCGTGACGCGCTGAATCGCAATGCGGAGCCTGCGAATCCCCCGTGCTGTTGCCGCGGGGTTACAGCACTTTTCCCCCGACAGGCGTAGTCTTCATGGCGTAGGAATGCTGGATCATCCATTGGGCGGACCATCCGGCGGAAGCCTGGTACAGGGCGACCTATTCTTGGGGTAGGGGGCAATGCCCGCCGGCTCCGGCCGGCGGGCATTTTCATTGCGCAATTTCTCCCGCGGGGTGAAGCGCAAGCGTGGCTCACACCTCGTTCGGTTATATCCGACCGCCGATTGGCTGACTTGAAGAGTAGATTTGACGTGAGGCATTTTCTGAGGGCCAGCAATGGTCCTCGGCCCGACTGCTCGGCTTTATTTTCTGGCCTCCAGGCAGTCGGGCCTCCCGGTGACTATGCATGTCGCCCAAAAGTGCGCAGCGGTTTTGGGAGAACGACATGCACCAAATAAAACTTGAGCGCAGCGCGTAAATCCGTTTCCGCGCGACGCGCTTTGGCTTGCCAAGACAAGTCTCGCGTCCACGACGGCAGGGTTAGCGATGAAGGTCGGATCCTTTTCCCATCCAATTCACGTGTTTGTCGGGCTTGGCTTCCCATACGAGATATCGTCCGTGATGGAAGCCTGTCAGGTTCTGGACGAGTGGTCGGGCAGCCGCACGTCGATCCATGCAGCCACATCCGACGCCTGCCGGTCCGCCCTGGCTGGCAAGGCCGATGTGGAATCGGCGCGGCTTGCCTTCGAAGCCTTCGCCCAGGCTCAAGGCATCCTTGCGCCGGACGCGCTGGAAACCGCCGACGAACAGCCGGATCGGTTCAGCGCGTCCGTGAACTGACCTCCTTCAAGCCGCTCAGCCCAGCAGATTGCGCGCCGTGCGCATGAAGATCCGCGAGCCGATCGGGATCAGGTCGTCCGGAAAATCGTAGTCGGGATTGTGGAGCGAAGGGTGACGCTCGCCGGCGCCGAGGAAGAACATCGCCGACTTGGCGTTGTGGCCGAAGATGCCGAAATCCTCCGAGGCGCGCATCGGCAGGGCTTCCTCGCCGCGTGAAACACCTTCCTCGTCCAGCGCCCGGTTCAGATGCTCCACCGCCTCCGGCGCGTTGACGCTGGCGACGAAAATCTCGTGGTAGTCATGACGGGCGGAAAGGCCGTGTCGGGCGGCGATCTTCGCCGCCAGCGCCTCCGCGGCGGCGACCAGCTCCGCCATGCGCTCGTCGCGGCGGGTGCGCAGCGTCGCCCACACCTCGGCATGGCCGGGCGCAATGCCGAACACCGCCTCGCCCATAGTGCAATGGGTGACGGTGATCATGCCGAAATCGTCGTCGGCGAAAGTGCCGCGCCCGAGCGCCGGAAGCTGCGGCATCAGCTCGCTCACCGCCAGCATAGGCGACACGCCGGTTTCCGGCATGGAGGAATGCGCGGTCTTGCCCTCGAGCACGATCCGCATGCCGCGCGAGGCGCAGTTCACCACGCCGGGCTTGATGCGCACTTCGCCGAAGGGCACGCCCGGAAGATTGTGCAGCGAGAAGGCGAAGTCAGGCTGGATCTCGGAAAAGCGTGGGTCGGCGACGACGCCGGCCGCACCATTGCCGGTCTCCTCCGCCGGCTGGAACATCAGCACCACGCGGCCCCGCGCCGGCCTCTGGCGCCCAAGCTGGCGGCCGAGCGCGGCAAGGATCGCGGTGTGTCCGTCATGGCCGCACATATGCGACTTGCCCGGCACCTGCGATGAATGCGCCACGCCCGAAAGCTCGTGGATCGGCAACGCGTCGAGCTCCGAGCGGAACAGCACCGTCGGTCCGGCTTCACCGCTGTCATAGACCGCTGCCACGCCGTGGCCGCCCAGCCCGGTCAGCACCTTGTCCGGCCCGGTATCGGCGAGGAAATCGACGACCTCGCGTGCCGTCTTCTCTTCCTCGTTGGAAATCTCCGGCTGCCGGTGCAGCTTGCGCCGCCATTCCGTCAGCTCGACGAGATCTCGATTGGTCAGGGTCATGGGTTTGGCGCTCCGTTTGAATTGCAGCTCACCCCAACACAATAGGGTTTTGCTCGTGCCGTGCCACGCCAATCAATTCAAATAGTCCATCGGCGATTTCCCTGACGTCGCAGCTCGATGATGCGACGCCCCGCTCGCACCGCTTCAGGTTGTGTGTGAGTTCGCCGAGCTTGGTTCCTCGACGCGATGACGTTGTCAGCCGCTAACCCTTGAAGCTGAACAACCGGAACAGGTTCGAAGGACTTCTGTAGTGCTCCCGCACCTCGCGGAAGCCGGCCCGCTGGCCAACATTCCGCCAGGAAGACGCCGTCTCAGGGTGGTCCATGCTATGCACGTGGGTGGCGAGCAGCAGCCATTCGAGGCTGCTGAGCGCTGAAAAATCTCTGCGCTGCCGTTCCCATCGTCTCATCCAGCCGGCCCGGCTCTCCCACATTTTGCATGTATTCTCGTAGATCAGGAGCGCCCCTGATGGGCCGACAAGGCGCCGCAACTGATGCATCACCTCGATTTTCTTGTCGAAAGGTAAATGGTGCAAGGACAGGCCGACCCAGGCGACATCGACAGCCTCCTCAGAGGCGGTCAGCCACTCTACGAAATCACCGCGCCGCAGTTCGGCCGCACATGACAGACCGGCGATATTGACAGTCGCCTCGTTGAGCGCTGTCGGCGACAGGTCGATGCCGACATAGCGACCGACGGGCAAGCCCTCCAAGGCAGCCGCGCTGAACGAGGCGTCTCCGCACGCAATGTCCAGGAAAGTGAAGCCGGGGCGTTGGCTTTGCAGCAACTGGCGAAGCACCGCATAGGCTTCACGGTGAAACAGGTAGTTGTTGTCCAAAACCTTGCGATAGATGCCCCACATCTCTTGGAACAGGGCGGAGGGGGTCACGGCAACTTCGATTTTTGTGGCGGCGGTCATGGGATCGCTCCTCTCGGTCTGGAGCAATCAAGGTGAAATGCGGGCCGCTAAATGTAGCGGACCGAGGTGCTAAAACTTCCGAAAACTTCCAAAAAAAGCCTTGTTGCATTAGCGTGAGCTCATGGAGGCGCGACGCTACAGTTTTGGTCCCTTCTTGCTCGATGCGGGAGCGGGAATGCTTTACCGACGCGGAGTGCCGATTTCGGTAGGCTATCGGGCCATGCTGCTTCTGGAGCGCCTGTTGCGCTCGGCCGGAGCCGTGGTCGGCAAGGATGAACTGCTCGATGCAGCCTGGAACGGGCTGGCGGTCGAGGAAGGCAACCTGTCGGTGCAGATTGCCGCCTTGCGCAAGGTCCTGGGCGAGGGGCCCGACGCCTCGCATTCGATCCTGTCGGTCGCGCGCGTGGGCTACCGGCTGAGCGGCGAGGTGCGGCTTGAGGCAAGCGATACGCGAAACGATGCGACCGAAGCGGACGAGGGGCCGTCGATCGCGGTGACCCGCTTTCGCCTGATCGGCGACGATCCCGAAAAGTCCTACTTCGCCGACGGTCTGTCGGAGGACATCATCACCGGCCTGTCGCGGTTGCGGGGTCTGCATGTGCGTGACCGGAGCTCTTCCTTCGCCTATGACCCGCAACACATCGAGCTCGATCGCCTGCGCCGCGAACTGAAAGTCCGCTACGTCCTGCAGGGCAGCGTGCGCCAGTCCGGTCAGGCTCTGAGGATCACGGCGACGCTGAGCGATGCCAGCGCGGGTACGCAGGTGTGGGCGGAACGCTTCGATGTCGAGAGCGGCGATTTCCTGGCGTTGCAGGACCAGATCACGCACAAGGTGATGGCTTCGATCGAGCCCCAGCTTTACGAAGCCGAGCGTCTGCGCCTGCATAGCCGTCCCGCCGAGAGGCTCGACGCCTGGGGCTTTGTAATGAAGGCCATGCCCCATGTCTGGACGTGGGGATCCGAGAAAGACCTCGACATGGCCGAGGGTCTGCTCGTCAAGGCGCTTGAAATCGATCCCGATTACGCCCGCGCCAACAGCCTTCTTGCCTGGACGACCGGCGCGCGGGCAGCACTTGGCTTGACGCCGAAACCCCGTGAGCTGTTGGCCGCCGCGTTGGCGAGGGCACAAGCGGCGGTCGTGAGGGATCAGGACGATCCCTGGGCGCATCTTTCGGCCGGCTATGTTCACATGGTGTCGCGAAATTTTCGCTCGGCGGTAGACGAATTGCTGGAGGCGATCGAACGCAATCCGGGTCTCTCGCTCGCGCACTGCATTCTGGGTTCCACCTATGGCTATGGCGACATGGCGGAGGATGGCTTGCATCACTTGGCGATTGCCGCGCGGCTCAGCCCGCGGGATTTCATTCAGGCGGCGATCTTTTCCACCATGGGCATCTGCCACTTTACCGCGGGACGGTTCGATGTGGCGGCCGATCTGGAGCGCCGGGCTGTGCAGCTTCGGCCGGCTTTCGGCACCGCTTGGCGAACTTATGCGGCGACTGCTGCCCTTGCCGGCGATGTCGCCACCGCCGCCACCGCTTTGAAGGAGGCCCTGCGGCTACAGCCGAACCTCTCGGTGGGCTGGGTCGAAGAGCACCACCCTATCGTCAAACCCGAGAAGCGCGCGCTCTATATCAGCGGCCTTCGCATGGCGGGGTTATCGTAGCCTTGGCATCAATTGGGTACTCCGCACCAGCGCCGCTGTGGTCGCGTTGCATGCTCCGCCTGGCCGATTGCACACAACGCCAACGAAGCCATACGATCGAGCCATGCCGCACTATCCAGACGACATGCCTATATCGAAGAGCCTGTTCGAGCGCGCCAAAAAGGTGATGCCGGGCGGCAATACGCGCACCACTGTCTTCGTCGATCCTTTTCCGATCTATGCCGCGAGAGGCGAGGGCTGCAGGGTCTGGGACGTGGACGGCAACGTCTACTACGACTGCATCAACAATTTCACGGCCATGATCCATGGCTACACGCAGCCGGATGTCGCGGCGGCGGTGGTTGATCAGCTGCCGTTCGGCACGGCCTTCGGCGCGCCGACGGTCAGCGAGATCGAGCTTGCCGAACTCTTGGTCGGGCGGCTGCCCTCGGTCGACCAGATCCGCTTTGCCAACTCGGGAACCGAGGGCGTGATGATGGCCATCAAGGCCGCGCGCGCCTTCACCGGGCGACCCAGGATCGTCAAGATCGAGGGCGCCTATCACGGCTCCTACGACTTCGCCGAAGTCAGCCTGGACAGTTCTCCCACCAACTGGGGCGACCTGCCGAATTCGACGCCCTATGCGAGGGGCACGCCGCGCGGGGTGCTGGACGACGTGATCGCCGTGCCCTTCAACGACGTCGAGGCCTTGCGCGCGGTCTTCGCCGCTCAGGGCGAAACGATCGCCGGCGTGCTGATCGATCCCATGCCGAACCGCGCCGGGCTGATCCCGGCGCGTCAGGACTACCTGCGCGCCATGGTCGAGATCGCCCACGCGGCGGGCGCCCTTGTCATCTTCGACGAGGTGATCTCGTTCCGCCTCGGCTGGTCGGGCGCGCAAGGCTTGTGGGACATCACGCCCGACCTGACCGCGCTCGGCAAGATCATCGGCGGGGGATTCCCGGTAGGCGCCGTCGGCGGCCGGGCCGACATCATGGCGGTGTTCGACCCGACCCGGGGCAAGCCCGCTCTTCCGCATGGCGGCACATTTACCGCCAACCCCGTGACGATGCGCGCCGGGCTTGCCGCGATGCGGGCGCTGACCACGGAAAGCTTTGCCCAGCTCGATCGTCTCGGGACGCTGCTGCGCGACGGGGTCGCCGCCTCATTCGACAAGCATGGTCTTGCCGGCCAATGCGTCGGCCTGGGGTCGCTGTTCAAGGTCCATTTCACGGGCCATCCCGTCACGGATTACAGGTCCGTCTATCCCGGCCAGTCCGAGCGCCGGAAGCTCGATGCCTTTCACAAGGGCCTGCTCGGCCGCGGCGTCCTGTCCGCCAGCTATGGCCTGTTCGCGCTGTCGACGCCCATGACCGAGGAGGACGCTCGAGCCATTCTGCAGGCGATCGACGAGACGCTGGGCGACATCGCCCGGCAGTTCTGAGACGAACCGCCAGGAGGACCGTGGATGACAGCTTCTCCTCATGTCGTGGTGATCGGCGCGGGCACGTTGGGTTTGTGCTCGGCGCTCCACCTGGTCGAACAGGGCGCGCGCGTGACGGTGCTTGAAGGCCAGTCGATCGCTTCCGGGTCGAGCGGCAGGGCGGTCGGCGTGGTCGGATCGCAATTCACCGATCCGTTCGAGATCATGCTTCGCGTTCATTCGCTGCGCCGTTTCCGCCAATGGGAGAGCCAGGGGCTCGGCTTTAACCATATCGGCTATCTGCGGTTGGCAAGGACGCAGAAGCAGATGGAGCTGTTTGCGAAGTCGGCGGAAATCCAGGCAGAGGCCGGCCTGCGGTCGCGCCTCTATCGTGCGAACGAACTCAAGCAACTGGTTCCTCATATCAGCCCGGATGGGCTGGAGGGCGGGCTGTTCGGACCCGACAATGGCTTCCTCGATCCTCACGAGATGTGCGATTTCCTGGCGCGGATGGTCCGCGACCAGGGCGGCGAAATCCGCCAGTATCGCAAGCTGATCGGAGTAAAGCGGCGGCCGGGCGGCTACACGCTGGAGACCGGCGGCGATCCGGTCGAGTGCGATGTCGTGGTCAATGCGGGCGGAGCCTGGGCGCCCCAGGTTGCCGAGCTCTTCGGCCAGCGCCTGCACATTTGGCCCGAGCGTCATGAAGCGGTCGTCGTCCATCTCGACGAGCCGCTCGATTACACGATGCCGATGGTCATGGATCTCGTGAACGGCGAGGGAAGCGGGCTCAATTTCCGCCACGAGAAGCGCACCGAACTGATTGCCGAGATCCACAAGGTGGACTCGTCCGCGCCGGAGGACCCCGACGATTACAACGACCAATGCGAGGAACAGTCGAAGGTCAGGCTGGCGGAACTCCTGCTCGAGCGGCTGCCCGAATTGCCCAGCGCGCGGCTTGGCCGCGGCTGGGCGGGGCTTTACCCGGTGACCGCCGACCATCGCCCTTTCGTCGGCCCGATCGATGCGTCCGAGCCAAGCCTGGTGACCGCCGCGGGCGCCGGCGGCTATGGCATCCAACTGGCCCCGGTGATCGGGCAGATCGCGGCCGACTGGGTTCTTCACGGCGGGCCGGTTTCCGCGCCCGGCACGGAGAGCCTGCTGCCGTCGGCAGGACGCAACATCGCTGTCAATTGAGGGATGTGTCAGGCGCGTCGGGGCGCCGGCATCCCGTGCCGACGCTTAAGATGCGAGCCTTCGTGTTAACCATCAGTTAACTATCCGGTGGCCTTCAATAGGGTTCTGGAGGATAGTGAGCGTGGCCGCGAGTCGTCAGCGCGACTCACGTTAAAAAGAAGCGACGGACCACCGTCGTCTCCCCGGGGAGGTGCCGTCATCGGCTTTGATGAGGAGCGCCAAATGCAGATCGAAGAAGCAGTCACTCAAGCCACGTCCGAGGCCGGCAAGCTTGTGTCTTGCCTCGGCCAGCCCGTCGTTGCCTACCACGTCACCGCGATCATGAGAGAAACCGACGCGGCGCACGCCAGGGCGATGCAGCTCGCCTTGATGGAACGAAGCATCGAGGCTCTCGTCGATGATGGCCTGGAGAACGTCGAGGCCAAACAATTCGCATCGCGGTTCCGCGGTCGCGTCAACTTGACCTGGGAGCTTCTGCACCTGTCCGACGGCACGCCGCACTGATCCGGACCAGACCCGCTCAATCAAATCGCGGCATCGCGCAACGCGGACAATTGTCGTTGTTGCTTCCGGCCACAAGCTCATGTCGGCTGATCCACAATTGAACAACGTGTGCGGGAAAGCATCCGGAGATCGGAGACGTATTAAGCCGTCACGCCTGATGTTATACTTCGGCCGCGTCCTTGGCTGACATTCATCGACGGGGGGTGACATGCAGGCAGTGCCGATAGCTCATCCGGCGGAGCAGCCCGCGATCGCGTCGATACCTTCGCTCTCCGGCTATCCGGCCGCCGTGCTGTGCTGGCTTCTGTCGGCCGGCGTCTATATCGCGGCCAAATGGGTGGCGCCGGAAATGCCGCCCTGGGGGCTCTGCTTCTGGCGGCTTGCGCTCGCCTGCGCCATTCTGCTGCCGATCGTGCACCGCCACCACGGCGAGATGCTGGCGCTGCTAAAATCGCGGCCGCTGGAGATCGTCGTCGTCGGCGCGATCGGGCTCACGCTCTGCCAGGGCATGATCTACCGCGGCCTGGCCGACACCGGCGCGACCACGGCAGGCATCATCATGGCGCTGTCTCCGGTCATGACGATGGTGCTCGCGCGTTTCGTGCTCGGCGAGCCGCTGGGGTTGTGGCAGGCGTTCGGCGCGCTGGCGGCGCTGGCCGGCATGCTGGTCATCGTCGCGCGTGGCGACCTGACGGCGCTGGTGCAGCTCAAGTTCAACCTCGGCGAATTGTGGATCGTCGGCAGCGCCTTCTGCTGGGCGCTCTACACCGTGCTCGTGCGCCGGTCCAAATTCGGCATCGAATTGTTACCGCTGGTCGTGCTCCTGCTCGGCGCCGGCGCGCTGGTCGCCCTGCCTCTCCATCTGTGGGAACTGTTCAACGACGAACGCTCCGCCTTGAACCTTCATGGCTGGTTTGCGCTCGCCTATCTGGCCGGCCCCGGCGGCGCCCTGATGTACTATCTCTACAACCGCAGCGTGGAAACGCTCGGCGCCAGCCGGGCGAGCATGCTGCTCTATCTGCAGACGCTGTTCGTCGCCATCCTCGCCTATCTGCTGCTCGGCGAGAGCTTGCACGACTACGATCTGCTCGGCGCCGCCTTCATTGTCGTGGGCATCGTGCTTGCCACGGTAATCAAGCCCAAGCCGAGCCCGGATCACGTCGCATAGGCCGCGGTTCTCCGATAGCGGCGCGGTGGGCTCATGCCGAGGATCGTTCAATCCCCGATGCTTCCGTCCGATGTCCATCTTGGCTTGAACGCCACCGCCCGCAGCCCAGCGTTCCGAACCCGATCGACGAACGCATCATTGACGAACACCGGCGACGCCCGCATCGGCAGCTTGAACACCTCGGCGGTACCGATCTTGTCCGCGGCGAACGCGTAGCGCTCGATCGCGAGGATGTCGCCGTCGTCGAAATAGATGATCTTTGACCGCTCTCGGTCCAGCGCATCGATCACGTTGGTGACGTTGAAGAGCCAGACCTTCTCGCCGCGCAACGGGATCAACTCGCCGTAGGGACGCAGCGACGCCGCCAGTACATCGACGGCCGGCTCGCGCAGAAGCGGCGCGTGCTCGCCGAGCCAGGGGAAGTCGGAATAGACGGGGTCGCCGCCCGACACGCGCCGCATGAGGGGCGGCTCCCAGTCGCCCAACGATCTGCCATCCAGACCGAAGAAAAAGTCGAAATAGCCTTCATCGACCGGGAGCACCCATTCCTGACCCTCCATGACAGCGAACTCATAGATGGTCGTCATTGTTCGTTGTTCTCCCATTTTGGCGCCCGGGCGCTGCCGCCCGACCTTGATTCTGCGGCAGGTCGGGGTCAAGGGCCGAAAGTCGCCCGAATACATGTTGCGGGCCCTCGGCATGCGCCGGCAAGATTTCATCCAGTCGTCACGTGGATGCCGCACATTAGGCGCGCCGAGCGAACGATCCTCCGGTGTCGCCATGACGGATTGGCACTTGGTGGGTGCGCGCTTCCGAAATTCCAGGAGAAAAAGGCCGTCCCAGGTAGTACAGTTGGACGGCCTTTCATTACACAGCACACAGCGGAGCTTAATAGGCTTTCTTGGGCGCAGCAGTCTTCGCGGCGTGCTTCTTGTGCTTCACCGGGCACTTGTGCGTCTTGGTCGGCTTGCAGGCCTTCTTGGTGGAGACCTTCTTCGGAGCGGTCTTCGCCGGAGCGGCGGTCGTGGTCGAAGCGGCCGGAGCGGTCGTCGTGGCGGCGGCGTTGCCGATTGCCGGCACGGAGAAGGCGAGCGCAACGGCGAGGCCGAGGGCGGAGAGGAGGGACTTTCTCATGGCTTTTTCTCCTTGGCATGCAGGTCGGTTTTAGCGGGCACCGCATCGGGATCGACCGGTGTCACGCCAAGCAGCTTCAGAGCGTTTGCGAACATCCGGATTCCCTGTGCCTGCTTCTTGTTGGCGCAGAACCGGTTTCCCTTTCTTTGAAGTGCTTTCGCCGCGGCGACCTGCGTTGACGCGGCATGGGTTTCGAGGGCCTCGTCAACTTGGCGGCTGAGATTGGTGCAGCGCTCGGTCCGGGTCGTGGCGACCTTTGCCGCGCCGGCTTCCACCGGGCCGGTAACGAGCGAAATGCCGAGCAACGCGCCCATCAAGCGGATCGAGAACCATTGCATCGCTTGCCGCCAATCCGAACAAGTGCTGCAGTGCTGCAGCCGACGAACGACCCTCTCCAGTCAATTCTACGCCTGAACGATTTCTGGAGTTTTTCTGGTGTGTTTCTGAATTGTGTCTGGGGCCTCCGCCGGAGTGCCCTTAGCGGCGCCATTTGGCCGCTGGCCGATGGGCCATTCACCTAAATTTGCCAAGGAATTGGCTAACGTACATGTCCACCAAGCTGCTGACGCGCCAGCGGTATAATCGCGCGGCCACTCTTTGCCGCCCCACAATCGTCTCTGCATGTTCCGTTGCAAGCTTGAGCAGCGTTTCCGCGACTTCCTGCGTCGACCAACCTTTAAGAACGCAGGCCTTCACCAACGCCTGAAACGCGGGCTCGAGGGCGACCTCGCAGTTGACGGCGCGATCGGGGCTATCTTCTGAAAGCAAGGGAGGTTCGATCGGCGGTATCGCAGCCATGCACCCAGAAAGCGCAAACGTCGGAAATCGTTCCGCCAGTCATTGGCTTTGGTGGCGGTAACCAACAGGTATTCCGTCGTCCGAACCCGCCTCGGCATTGAAGGCATAACCATGCGCGGCAACGATTGTTTGCGCCTGTAGATCCGCCGATTGCACCGTCAGCAGCAGGTCGACGCCGGCCGCGACGTCGTCGTACCAGTGCGCCAGGCCTTGCATCAGCCTGAGTTCGGTAGGACCAAGAGTTTCCATGCGCGCACCCTGGCAGGAGCGAACTGTCCTGTCGAGGGAGTGCCTTGGAATCGCGAGGCAGGCAACGACGATCAAAATATTCGGAGAAATCCAGTGCCGCTTTTGATAAACGCGTCAACCAGCGCTCCAGGATAGTGTCCTCGCGGAATGAGCGCCGGATAACACGTGTGACGGTCACGGAAACCAATGGCCAAGAAGTTTGCGTTTCTCCTGGTGCGCGACTTCACCTTGTCGCCGCTGTCGCTTTTCATCGACACGCTGCGCCTGGCTGGCGACGAAGGCGATCGCAGCCGCAGGGTGGAGTTCGACTGGCAGATCGTCGGTGAGCGCGGCCTGCCGATCAGGGCGAGCTGCGGCGTCGAATTGCTGCCGACCAAGGCGGTCGGCAATCCGGAGGATTTCGACAACGTCGTCGTGGTCGGCGGCCTGCTCGACACCAACCGCAATCTGAGCGCCGAAAAGGAGGCCTTCCTTTTGCGGGCCGCCGAAAAGGGCGTACCCATAACCGCGCTGTGCACGGGAAGCTTCGTGCTGGCCCGCTACGGCTTGCTGGACGGCTACAGCGCCGCCGTCAGCTGGTTCCACATCAAGGATTTTCGCGCCCAGTTCCCCGACGTGAACGCGCATGCGGACAGTTTGTTTTCCGTCGACCGCGGTCGCGCGACATGCGCCGGCGGCACCGGCGCGGCGGACCTCGCCGGTTATTTCGTGTCGCAGTTCATCGGCCAGAAGGCGGCGGAGAAGGCCGCCAAGATCCTGGTGCTGGATCGCATCCGCAACATCACGGACGTGCAGCCCGTGGGCGACCTGTTTCCTGAAGCCGCGAGCCGTTCGGTCAAGCGGGCCTTGCTCTTGATGGAAAGCAACCTTCAGGAGAAGGTGTCGGTCACCGAGATCGCCAGCCGTCTGAATTGCTCGCGGCGCCAGCTCGAGCGTCTTTTCGCGACCGAGCTGGGCACCAGCCCGATGGCCGCCTATCTGGCGCTGCGGGTGCATTACGCCAAGTCGCTGCTGGAAGGCAGCGACTTGGCGGTCGGGGACATCGCCTACAGATGCGGCTTCGAAAACGCCGGGCATTTCAGCCGGGTGTTCCGCCAGCACACGGGCATCACGCCGACCCATCTCAGGCATCCCAGCCGCTTGGCTGCTCAAGCGGCGAAATGATGCTTCTGCAAGCGGCGCGACGCGCGGCGTCCCAGGGTGTGTTGAGGGTCAGGTCAGGCCGGCGTCACCTGAACATCATCATACTCTACGAAATCCGCCGCCCGCTCTCGTCGAGCAGAACGCAGCCGCCCGGATCGAAGCCGATCTCGATCGGCTCGCCTTCCCGGACAATGCGGCCATTGATCGACGTGTTCGCACGGACGTTCGTACCGCCGATATCGATCTCGTAGATGGCGCTGCCGCCGAGATAGGAGGTCGAGACGACGCGGCCGGACAGCCGGTTTGCGCCTGCGCCGACCGACAGCTTTTGCGGCCGCACCACGACGGTGACCTTGCTGCCGGGCGCCAGCGGCCGTGGCGACGTCACATCGACCGTCTGGCCGGCGGCAAGCGTGACAGTCGTCGTGCGATCGGACTTTCTGACGGTGCCGGCAAGCATGTTGGCCTTGCCGAGGAAATCGGCGACGAAGGCGGTGGCGGGCCGCTCATAGACCTCCTCCGGCGTGCCGATCTGCTCGACCGCGCCGGCGTTCATCACCACGATGCGATCCGACATGGAGAGCGCTTCCTCCTGGTCGTGCGTGACGAAGATGGCGGTGATGCCGGTCGCCTTCTGGATCTTCTTGATCTCGACGCGCATCTCCTCGCGCATGTTGGCGTCGAGCGCCGACAGCGGCTCGTCGAGCAAAAGCACCTGCGGCTCGAAGACGATGGCCCGCGCCAGCGCGATGCGCTGCTGCTGGCCGCCCGACAATTGCGACGGCAATTTCTTCTCGCTGCCCGGCAGCCGCACCATGTCGAGCGCCTGGCCCACCTTGCGCACGATCTGCGGCTTCGGCACGTTGCGGTATTTCAGGCCGAAGGCGACATTGTCGAACACGGTCTTGTGCGGGAACAGCGCGTAGCTCTGGAACACCAGCCCGATATTGCGCTGGTAGATCGGCACGTCGTCGACGCGCCGCCCGTCGATCATGATCTGGCCGCCCGAAATGTCGACCAGCCCGGCGATGGAGCGCAGGATCGTCGTCTTGCCGCAGCCCGACGGCCCGAGCAGCGTGACGAAGCTGCCCTTGCGGATCGACAGCGAGAAGTCGCGCACCGCGACGAACTTGCCATAGGCGATGTCGATGTCGCGGAACTCGACCGCCGGCTTCTCGGTGCTCGTGCCGGAGGCCGCGCCGGAGGAGGGTGCCCCGGCCGAGGCCGGCCGGGGGCTGAGTGAGGCTTCGCTTCGGTCAGGCACCTTTCGCGATCCTGTCCCACTGCTTGGTCCAGGCATCCTCGTTGGTCGCCCAGTAGACCGGATCGGCGAAGGTCAGCGCCTTCATCGAGCCGGTCTTGTCGAAGGCCGGCAGCTTCTCGATCTTCTCGGTGAGCTTGACCTTGGTCGGGTCGAGCGAGGGCGGATAACTCTGGCCCTCGGCAACCGCGATCGAGGTCGCCGGATCGAGCATGAAATTGATCAGTTCCTCGCACTCGGCCATCGGCGAGCCTTTCAGGATCAGCATGTCCTCCATCCAGGCGTAGGAGCCGGCCGGATCGAGATAGCCGATCGGATGGCCCTGATCCTGCAGCGCGGCGACGCGGCCCGACCAGGCATCGGTCACCACGATCTCGCCCTTGGAGAGCAGGTCCATCAGCTCGGCGCCGGAGCTCCAGAACTTCTTGGCGAGGTCGCGCGTCTCGCGCACCTTGGCCCAGATCGTGTCCATGTCCTTGATGTTGTTCGGGTCCTGCCCGGTGGCCAGGGCCGCGTACCAGACGCGCGTCGTCATGTCGGCATAGCCGCCGACCTTGCCGGCATATTTCTTGTCGAGCAGCAGGGCAGCACCCTTCTCCTTCGCTTCCTCGGGCGAGATCACCTTGGTGTTGTAGGCGATGCCGGTGGTGCCGTAGTCGTAGGGCACGGCCGAGAGTTTCGGCGTCAGCTTGCGGAACGGCTCGATCATCGGCTGCAGCACATTCGCCATGTTGGGAATGTTGGCCTCGTTGATCTCCGAGTTCATGCCGGCGTTGATGTATTTGATGTAGTAGTTGACGCCGGACGAATGCACGATCTGGAAGTCGCCGGGCTTCGCCGTCTTGATCTTGGTGATGATCTCGTTCTCGTCGCCGAACGTGCCCTGGACCACCTTGATCTTGGTCTTGGCCGTGTAGGGCTGGAAGGCGTATTTGTCGATCGCGTCCTGCACCGTTCCGCCCCAGCCATCGAAGCGGACCTGCTCGACCGCGGCGAGCGCACGGCTCATCCACGGCATGGAAAGGCCGGCCGAGGCCGCGGCGGCCGCGGTCAGGCTCAGGAAAGTGCGGCGGCTGAGATCGCCGTTGACATATCTATCGTGCAGCCGTTCCAGCCGCTTGGTGGTGGATAGTTTCATCGTGCTTCCTCCTTTGGTTCGCCTCGTCTTTTCAATCTGGTCAGGCTCTGCATGAGCACGCCGCCGATCAGCGGAATGCCGACGGTCACCAGGATCATGACCGTGCCCAGCGCATTGATCTCCGGGCTGATCGAGATTTTCAGCATCGACAGGATCTGCGTCGGCATGGTCTCGATGCCGGCCGGCCGCCAGAACAGGCTGGCCGAGGTGTTGTCGAATGAGATGGTGAAGGCCAGCAGCGCGCCCGCTACGACCGCCGGGATGAGCAGCGGTAGCGTGATCTCGCGGAAGGACGAGAAGCGCGAGGCGCCGAGCGAGAGCGCCGCCTCCTCATAGACGCGCCGGATGCCGACCATGCGCGCCTGGGTGATCAGCACCACATAGGGCACGGCAAGCAGGATATGGCCGAGCACCAGCAGAAGCAGCGTCCGCGGCTGGTCGACCGCCTTGATCAGCACCAGCAGCCCGACGCCCAGAATGGTTTCAGGCACCAGCGCCGGCAGGATCACCAGTGTGCTCAGCGTCTGCTTGCCGGGGAACTCGAAGCGCACCAGCGCGAAGGAGGTGACGACGCCGATCGCCGTAGTGGCGACCGCCGTCACCAGGGCGATCCACAGCGACGTGCGGAACGCGGCCAGCACCGCCTCGTTGGCCATCAGCTTGCCGTACCATTGCAAGGAAAAACCCGTCATCGGAAAGCCACCGAACATCGAGGCGTTGAACGACAGGATCACGGTCGCCGCGATCGGCGCGAACATGAAGATGTAGACGCACAAGGTGACGAAGCCGGTCAGCCGCCAGGCCCATTTGCCTTCCTGGTTCGGCCGTGCCGCTTTCATCCGCCCAATCCTTTCACGATCTGCGACATGCCCATGTAGCGGGTGTAGATGGCGGCGAAGAAGCCGAGCACGACGAACAGCACGATGGAAAGCGTGGCGCCCATCGGCCAGTTCAGCTCGCCCATGATGGTGTCGTAGATCAGATTGCCGAACAGCGCGTCGCGGCCCGAGCCCAGAAGCTGCGGCGTCACATAGCTGCCGGCGGCCAGCACGAAGCAGAGCAGCAGGCCTGCCCCGAGGCCTGGCAGGGAGAGCGGCAGCGTGACCTCGCGGAACGCCTGCGCGCTGGTGCAGCCCATCGAACGGGCCGCCGAAATCAGCGTGCGGTCGATGCTTTCCAGGCTGACATAGACGTTGAGGATCATGTAGGGCAGCAGGAAGTGCAGCAGCCCCATGATCACCGCGCCCTCGGTGTAGAGCATCGGCAGCGGCTCGCTGATGATGCCCAGTTTCAAGAGCGCGACGTTGATGACGCCCTGTTCGCCCAGGATGTTGATCCAGGAAAAGGTGCGGATGGTGAAGCTGATCCAGAACGGCACGATCAGCAGAAGCAAAAGCAGCCACTTGTGCTTGAAGCTGGTGGCCCAGATGAAATAGGCCGGAAAATAACCGAGCACGCCGCAGAGCAGGGCGGTGATGGCGCCGACCCTCAGCGTCTTCAAGAGGAAGCCGTGATAGTAGCTGTCGGTGAGGAATTCGTGCCAGTTGGCGCTCGTGAGCTGGCTGGTTTCCACGCCGGCGGTGACGAAGGTGAAGAAGGTGTAGGCAGCCATCACGGCGATTGGCAACACCAGGAAGAAGATCAGCAGCAACAGCACCGGCGCGATCAGCATCCAGGCCAGCCGTGGATCATACAAGGTCCATCTATTTTTCATGCGCACCCGAAGGTCCGCGCTTTCTTCGAAGCGCTTCTTGTTCCCGCGGGCCAGATTGGGTGATTGATGGCGCGATGTCTACAGGCGGTGATTGAGCCAGAGATCGATCAGGCTGTTGCGATTGCGTCGTGAGTGCCATGCAAGCAGAGGCGGGAGCCGACAGGTCCTCATGAGTGCTGGCGGAACCGTTCTTGGTGAAGGGCGGGGGGCAACCATCCAGCCGCCCCCGCCGCTTGGAAAATCACCGCCAGGTCACCCGGCACCGGCCACCAGCAATTCATCGCCAATCACTTGTTCGTTGGGATCGATCGGGCCGAGGTTCTTCACGACCCGGAAGCGGCCGCCTTGCGCTTGAGCGATATACATGTTCATCCGCACATGATGCTGGCCGGGGATCATTTCGGCCGGCCCGCCCGGTCCTTCACTGATGCAGGCGTGGTCGAGCGCTCGGATGACGGCGTCGCGCTCGACCGTGCCCGCCTCGTTCACCGCCGCTTCCCACATCTTGATCGCCCGGTAGTGGCCGGTGCACCCACTGCCCGCGGTGAGCATGGCGCTGCCGGGGAAGCGTTCGCTGTAGCGGCGCAGCAGCGCGCGACCGAACGGGTCCTCGAGTTCCTGATAGTAGTCGAGGCAACTGTAGAGGCCCTCGATCTGCTCGGGCGGCACCAGGTTGAAGAAGTTCTCGTCGAAATAGGTGCAGACGATCTTGCCGCCGCGTTTGCCGAAGCCGGCCTTGTGCAGTTCTTCGAGGAAGGGCGTCAGGCCCGGCGGAACGATGGTGTTGAAAACCACGTCTGTGCCGCTCGCCATGATCTGCCGCACCGTCCGCCGGAAGTCGACGGTGTCGAGCGGAAAATACTCCTCGCCGACGATCTCGCCGCCATTGGCGCGCACCATCCGGCTCGCGGCCCTGTTCAGCAGGTGCGGCCAGATGTAGTCGGCCGACGGCAGATAGAACCTCTTCGCCCCGGTGCCTTGGATGAGCCACGGGATCAGCGGCTCGACCTGCTGCGCGGGCACCGGGCCCGTGCAGAAGATCAGGGGATCGTTTTCCTGCCCCTCATACTGCTCGGGATAGATGTAGAGCGTGCGGCCTCGCGTGACCGCCTCGCTCTTGATGGCCTGGCGGGTCGAGCTGTAGATGCCGCCGATGACGACGTCGACCTTGTCCGCGTCGATCAGCTTGGCGGCCTTTGCCTTGGCGACGCTTTCGACGGTTTCGCCGTCCTCGATGACGAGCGCCACCGGCCGGCCGAGCAGGCCGCCTTTGGCGTTGATGTCGTCGACAAGCATGGTTGTCAGGTTCGCATTGGCGATGCCCGCGAAAGACAATGGGCCGGTGAGTTCGGCGATCAGGCCGATCTTGATTGGTTTCGGATCCATCTTTTTTCTCCCGTTTCGGTGCGTTTGAGTTTGTGGCGCCCCGGCTTCCGAGGCGCTTTCGGCGTGCCGCCAACCGGGCCGGCAGGCGCCGCGCGGACGTCAGGCCTCGAAATGCCCGAGCAGCAGCGCCGCCTGCGGCTTGCCGACATGGCCGGCTTCCTGCAGGATCGCCGGCACCTCCGGATCCGACACGAAGTTCTTCCAGCCCTCGGCGTCCCAGTCGAAGATCGCCCAGACTCGGTCGGCTTCGCTCGGGTCGCGGAACACGGTTGCGTCGTTCGAGCCGTGCAGCCGGCGCTTGTCGGCGCCCTTGGTCGAAAAGATGCGGATGAAGCGGTCGACGTCGGCCACCTTGGTCGTTGCGAGAAGCATCTTGAGTTCCTCCTGTCGGTCGCGGCCACCATTGGTCCGTCGACAGGATCACGATGCGCGTCCCGGAAGCCGCGCGCATGGGGTGGATTCCCTATGTCTCACCCGGCCGGACAAGGCCATGCTCGACCGCGTAGAGCGCCGCGGCGGCGCGGGTGGTCACGCCGATCTTGGCATAGACGCCCTGGATATGGTGGTCGGCGGTCTTGGGCGAGATATCCAACGTCCTGGCCGCTTCCTTCGCCGTAAGTCCGGCGGCGATCAGGCGTAGCACCTCGATCTCGCGCGGCGTCATGCCGGCCAGCGCCCGTGGCAGCGCCCGGCGCGATGGCTGCCCCGCGACGGACAACACGGCTTCGGCGGCCTCGGGGCAGATGCAGCCGTCACGAACCGCCGCGCGCAACCGTGCCGCCGCCGCCTCGCTGGACAGCGCCTTGCGGTGCGGACGTTCCTCGCGCGACGTCTGGAAGGCTTCGGCGGCGGCCAGGATCCGGGCTGCCGGAGAGAGGTCGGAGCCGCCGACCTTGCGGTGATATCCCGAGCCGTCCAGGCGCTCGTGATGGCGCAGCACCATGGCGCCCATCGCCTCGCCGTCGCGGCCGAAGGAAGCCAGCGCCCGCTCGCCGTAATAGGCGTGCAGCTGCGCCGCGTCGCGCTCGCGCACCGACAGCGGGCCGTTGCGCATCCAGGTCGCCACCGGCACCACGAGCTCGCCGATGTCGTGGATGCACCCCGACCAGCGCAGCCAGCGCACGTCGGGATCGGGCAGCCCGATCCGTTTGCCCGCGCCCGCGGCCAGCTCCGAAACCATCCGCGAATGGCCCTGCGTGAAGGGCATGCGCATGTCGATCATGTCGGCGATGGCGAGGAAGGCCTCGTCGCAGGCCGCCTCGTCCAGCGTCACCGGCGGATCGGGCTCCAGCGCCAGGATCGTCTCGCGGTCGACGCTCGCGCCGATGCCTTCCATCAGCACTGCCGCGTTGGCTGCGACGAGCCGGGCCAGATCCGCTTCGTACGGGCCATCGGCGCGGCCGGCGATGGTCTCGGCCATCCCGTCGATGCCGGCTGCTTCGCTGAGCGCGATCGCATCCTGTGCCAGCGTGATCAGGCGCACGGCCGGCAGGACGTCCTCGCCGCTCAAGCCGCGCGGCAGGCCCTTGCCGTCCCAGCGCTCGTAGATCTGCCCGAGATTGCGCCGGATGTCCTCGGACATGCCGAGCCGCTCGCCGATCCGCTGCGCGACCTCGCAGTGCGCGATAAGCACCGGGCGGGCCACCGGGAACGCCTGCGCCATCGCGGCCTCGATCGCCTTGGCCTGCGCGTCAGGCTCGAGGTCGTAATAGTATCGCTTGAAGGCCTGCGCGAACACTCTGCCCAGCTCCGCGCGGTTGCCCATGTCGAGGCCGACGAGATCCCGGCGAAGCGCGATCTCGTCGCCGAAGGTGGCCGACAAAAGATCGGTATCGGCATTGCAGCCGACATAGCGCAGCATGGACAGATGATAGGCATTGCGCCGAACCGGTTCCGAAACGCCGGCAAGCTCGGCGATCCGCATCGCGACCACACAGGATCTCAGCGCGAAATCGCGTGAATGGCCGGTGGCGAGGTCCGAGGCATAGGCAAGGACCATCATGAAGTCCGCGCGGCGTATCGAGACCCCAGTCATCGCGCATCCACAACGGGCCCATGCTAGCCCTGCGCGCCGCCGATACCTAGAGCAATTTCAGGAAAAACGCGAATTCTGCATGCGGGTTCGCGAGCCGACGCCTACGCCTACGCTCGGATAGAGGGCGATGTGCGGTTCTTCCAAACCGCATTCCGTGGGGGCGCTTTCCTGGAAGGGCGCAATCGCCGAATTCAGCAAATCGCGCCCATCCGGAGACCTGCGAGCATCGGAGCCCTATTTCTTCAGCCCTATGCTCATGCCGCTGAGATCCGCGTTGACCTGCAGGCCGACCTGCCGGCCCGTGAGCTCGAGTTGGGCGCCCTTGTCATTGGTCATGACGATGACCTGGGCCCCTCTGCCGAGCGCGCCGCCGCCGCCCGCCGCGCCGTACACTCCCGTCACGTCCCGGGCGCGGCGAATATGGCGCACGGTGCCGCGGAAATAAGTCTTGGAGGCGCCGAAGGCGAGGCCGCCCGAGATGCCGCCGATCGAGATCGGATAGTTGCGACCATGGAAGGTCAGCGTGCCTTCGCCGCCGGCGCCGCCGATGAAGAAGGCCGCCTTGTAGACGGAGAAGCGGATCGAACCGGTGTCGGCGTGCGCGGCACTGGCAAAGCCAATTCCCGCGGCCGCGATGACCGCAACCGCGATTGAACGAAATCTGGACATGATGAAACTCCTCAAGATCGCCGCTTGCCCAGCCGGGCCGGGCAAGTCGGCGTCGTTCAAAGCAATAGCTGAACAGTCTCGCACGTTTTTGGTTCCCAGGCTCGCGAGCCTTGGGGTGTGCTTGCCGCTCACCGCTCCGCAAACGCCCTGGCGAACGAATCCATCATCGGCCGGGCGAGATATTGGAAGAAGGTCCGGTCGCCGGTGCTGATGAAGGCTTCGACCGGCGTTCCCGGATAAAGCTGCTCGGGCTTGACGCCGGGGGGCAGGGCGTCGGCGATCTTCAGCTTGGCGCGGAAATAGGGTTCGTGCGTGACCTGGTCGATCAGGCGGTCGGCGGAGATCTCGGCCACCGTGGCCGACACTTCGGGCGTCAGGCGCATGTTGAGCGCCGACAGTCTGAGTTTCGCCGGCTGGCCGACGCGCACCTGGTCGACGTCCTTCGGCCGCAGCTTGGCATCGACGTTGAGGCCAGATGCGGTGGGCAGGATCTCCATGATCTTCTCGCCGGGGGCGATCACGCTGCCTTTCGAATTGTAGGTCGACGACACCACGATGCCCGCCGCGGGCGCCTTGATGGTCGTGCGCTGAAGCACCGCCTCGGCCGCCCTGATCTGTTCCCCGATGTCGGCGAGGTTGGTGCGGACCTCATCGAGCTTGCTCAGCGCCTCCTCCACGCGTTGCGTGGTCAGGCGCTCGACCTGCACCTGGGCTTCGACGATCTGGCTGTTGGCCGCGGCGAGGTTTGCCTCCAGCGCGCCGGCCTGCCCGACGAGGTCGGCCTCCGAGCGCAAAAGCTGCGAGTATTCGGTGCGGTTGGTGAGCCCCTTGTCCAGGAGGCCGGTCTTGATGCCGAGCTCCTTCTTCACCACTTCCGACTGCTGCTCGATGGCGAGCTTCTGGGCGTTCAAGCCGACGACCGATTCGCGATGCATGGCGACCCGCTGCGCCATGATCGACTGTTCGGAGCGGAAGCGGGCAAGCCTGGCGTCGAACTCCTTCTGCTGTTCGCGGATGAGGTTCTGAAAATCCTGCTGGAACGGCGCCGGCGCCGCGTCGGTGATCGGCGCCAGCCTGTCCAGCCCGTCGCGTTCGGCCTCCAGCCGCGCCGCGCTCGCCTTGAGCGCGATCGACTGCCTGGTCAGCCGGTTGAGGTCCGCTTGCGCCGCTGTCCGGTCGAGGAGGATCAGGTCCTGCCCTTGCTCCACGCGGTCGCCTTCATGGACGAGCAGTTGCTGGATGATGCCGCCCTCGGGCTGCTGGATGAGGATATTGCCGCCTGTCGCCGAGATCGTGCCTTGCGTGATCACCGCGCCGGACAGCGGCGCGCTTGCTCCCCAATAGCCGAAGCAGCCGACGAAGAGTGCGACTGCGGCATATCCGGCGAAGGCCACGCGCCGGAAGTCGGTGCGTGGCCGGCTGTCCCAGGCGAGGCTCTCAATCATCATCGTCTACGATCCCAGCCGGACGCCATGCGCGCGGATCGTCGGGGCGAACGAGCCCGTCACCACCGTGCCCTGCTGCGCGGCGGCGGTCTTGCCGGCGCCCTTGTCGGCAGTTGGCTGCCGCAGCACCTCGGCGCTCGGGCCGAAGGCTTCGATGACACCGCCGCGCAAAAGCATCACGCGGTTGCAGGCGGCGGCGATCGAAGGGCGATGCGTGATGACGATGGTCGTGACGCCCGCCGCCCGCGCGGCGGCAAGCACCGTTTCGAGCGCCGCTTCGCCGCTGCCGTCGAGATGGGTGCTGGGCTCGTCGAGCACCAGGATGCGCGGATTGCCGTAGAAGGCGCGCGCCAGCCCGATCCGCTGGCGCTCGCCGCCCGACAGCGTCCTGTCCAATGGACCGACCTTGGTCTGGTAGCCGTCGCGCAGCGCCAGGATCACCTCATGCGTCTGGGCACGCCGTGCCGCCTCGATGATCGCGGCGTCCGCGGCGTTCGCGTCGAAGCGAGCGACATTTTCGCCGATCGATCCGGGGAAAAGCTCCACCTCCTGCGCGAGATAGCCGATGTGTTTTCCGAGCTGGTCTTCGTCCCAGGTCCGGAGATCGGCGCCGTCGATCCTGACCGCGCCGCCGGTCGGCTGGGCAGCGCCGACAAGCAGCCGCGCCAAAGTGGATTTGCCGGCGCCGCTCGGGCCGACGATCGCCACCGCCTCGCCGGCGCCGATCTGGAAGTTCAGCCGCTTGAGGATCGGCTCGGTGCCGGGACGAGCATTCGGCGCCATGAAGAAGACGTCCTGCACGGAGATCGCGCCGGACGGATCGGGCAGGGTCAGTTTCCGCACTCCAGCCGGATGCGCCGCAAGCGCCGTATCCAGCCGCTTCCAGGCTCGCCTGGCCTCGACGATCTGCCGCCAGGCGCCGATCAGCTGGTCGAGCGGCTGCATCGCGCGCGACGACACCAGCGAGGAGGCGAAGATCATTCCGGCCGTCATCTGCCCTTCGAGCACCAGCCACGCGCCGGCGCCGAGGATCGCGAGCTGCAGCATCATGCGCAGCGCCCTGGAAGTGCCGCTGAAGATCGCATTGGCGCTGGCGGAGCGGTCGTGCAGGACGAGCGCATCGCCGACATGCCGTCCCCAGACCCGCGCGGCGTTCCCGACCATGCCCATGGCGCGCAGCGTTTCGGCATTGCGGGCAAAGACTTGTTCCGCTTGGGCAGCCAAAGCCGAACGTTCCGCGGACAGGGCATCGTTCCTGCCGATGGCAAGCTGGTTTGCTACGACCAGCGCGACGAGCAGCATCGTGCCGGCGAGCGTCACCCAGAACAGGACCGGATGGATGAGGTAGAGCAGAGCGAGGAAGACGGGCGCGAAGGGCAGGTCGAACAGCACCGCCACGCCGCGCGACCGGATGAAGGCGCAAACCGAGGCGAGGTCGTGCAGCGGCGACAGGCCGCCGGCTTGTTTGGCGGCAAGCGAAAGGGCGAACGTTTTGGCGCCCAGCTTACGGTCGACGGTCGCGGCGACGCGCTGCGTGTAGACGGCGCGCACCGCGTCGAGGAAGCCGAGGAAGGCGAGCGCCAGAACCGCGATCACCGAAAGGTAAAGCAACGTCTCGAGGCTGGAGGACGGCAGCACCCGGTCATAGACCTGCAGCAGGTAGAGCGGGATCACCAGCAACAGGATGTTGATCAGCACCGAGAAGACGCCGACATCGGCGATGGCGCGCAGGAAAACCGGCCGCAGGCTCGACGGTCCAGTCATTCGCCCATTCCCCGCCGCTGCATGACCCCGGACCTTACGAGTGGCCCCCGAATTCTGAACCGCCGTGCAGCGCGCTGTCGGCGATACTGTGCGTGGCTACGCTCTGCGTGGTGGTGCTGCTGGTAGCGACGCTCAGCGCGGTCGCCGGCGCGCTGTCCAGCGTGTAGGCGTGGATGTAGTCGATCTTCATCTGAGCCGGGGTCGCCAGATGATCCGGCGGTGCGCCGGCTTGACCGCCGACCGCGAGATCGACCAGCATGTACATCGGCTTGTTCATGTCGGACGGCGTAGCCGCCTCCGCGACCTGCACGCCGTCATAAGTCCACACCAGCTTGTCCGGCGTCCACAGGAGGCCATAGGTGTGGAAGCCTGCGGTATCCATGACATTGACCGTGGACCCGACCGTGGTGTGCGTCCCGGTCTGAAGCGTATGCGCGGTCATCAGCAGCGAATTCGGGCTCTGGCCGTACATCTCCACCACGTCCAGCTCCGGCGGCCACGAGCCGTCCTCGGGCAGCAGCCAGAAGGCCGGCCAGGCGCCGGCGTTCTCGGGCATGTCGGCCCGCATTTCGAAATAGCCGTAGGTCTGCGAGAAGGTGTCGTGGGTGGTCAGGATGCCGGAGGTGTATTCGTAATTGTTGATCAGCGGCTTGATGTCCGCCGGCGCCTGCGCCGCGGTGATGGTGAGCACGCCGTTGTTGATGCTGAACGGATGGACCGAGCTCGTCGGCGCGTAATTGGCGTCGATATACCACTGCAGCTCGTTGTTCTGGGTGAGCGTGCTGCCGTTCGGCGCGCCCCACCAGAAGTTGGTGTCCCAGGTGCCGCCTTGGCTGTTGTGAAGGTTCAGCGTGTTGAACTCGTCGCTGAAGGACAGCGTCATTCCGGACTTGTCGATCGGCAGCTCGAACTGGCTGGGCAGGAATTTGTCGACGGTCGTGTCCTTGAACTCGAGGATCTCGCCCGATCCGAGGTTCAGGATCACGTTCGATCCTGCCTGGATCATGTTCGAGTGAATGGCATCGAAGGAAGTGAACCCGTAGCCATCGAGGCGGACAGTGTCGGTCGCGGCAAAATTGGCGATCAGATCGCTTCCGTTGCCTTTTGCGATGATGAAGGTGTCGTAACCGCCGCCGCCGTCGATCAGAACGTCATTGCCCTTGCCGCCGTCCAGCGTCTGATGGCCGGCCTTGGCGGTGATGATGTTGTCCAGGTCGTTTCCGAAGGCGAAGTTCTTGGCGTTGGTGACGATGAGGTTCTCGACGTTGTCGGGGAGCTTGTAGCTCATCCATGTGCTGATCGTATCGATGCCTTGGCTGCCAGCCTCGGCCACCTTGTTTCCCGCCGCGTAGAGATAATAGATGTCGTCGCCGTAGCCGCCGTGCATGGTGACGTTGACACCGGATGCTCCGTAGAAGGTGTCGTTTCCGGAGGTGCCGTACAAGTCCGGCCCCGACCCTGATGCCGAGAACCAATGGGTGGAGGTGCCGCTATAGGCAAGAGGAACGCCTACCGCGTTGACGATGCTGGTCATAACCCGAACCCTCCATGGAGCGTGATCTCACCTGAACCGGCCGATGCGCGTTTCGACCGATCGCTGCGGATCAACTTGTAATTCAGACTATCGTTCCAAGGATTCGTCCTATAGTACAGACAAAAAATACATTTCAGCGATCAATTCTTTAAGCAGGATGGAATAAGGGAGTTCTAATGCAATTTAAACGCGAAGCTTGGTAAATTTTATTCAATATTGCAAGAAACCCCTGCCGAAAGATTGAGCAGGTCGGCGCGGATGAATGCATTTATTGCGATTCGGCGGTCTCACCCGAGCGACGGTTCGAATGAGCTGAGGAAGTCGGTGGCACCACCCTTGGCAAGAGGTGCCAGCTGGCGCATTGCCGGTTTCGAATCGTGATGACCAAGGCTCACGCCTTGCCTATCTCGATCGACTTCAGGAACGCCGCCGCCAGCCCCTTCGCCACTGCTTCGTCGAAACCCGCTTCGCGCATCGTCTGGATCGCGGCCGCCGTCGTGCCGCGATAGTCGAGGAAGGCCGCCACCGTGTCGGCCGGTAAAGCGTTGTCGAGCTCGATCAGCCTGCCGGTTCCGGCAACCACGGTGTTGACGGCGCGGCGCGCGACCGCCGGCGCGAGGCCGAAGGCGACGGCGTCGCGCATCATCGCGTCCGCCAGGAGGGCAGGGAAGGCGGGGCCGGATCCCGTCAGCCCGGTGAGATAGTCGATGTCGCGCTCGCTCGCCACTTCGTCCTGCACGCCGCAGGCGGAGAAGATCGCGCGCACGGCTGCGCGGTCCGCCTCGGTGGCGTCGCTGCTCGCGATCCACGGCGTGTAGGATTTTGCGACCTCGGCCGCCGCGTTGGGCAGCGTGCGCGCGATGCGGCGCGTGCAGTGCTTCTCGCCGATCTCGGAGAGCCTGATGCCGGCCATCACCGAAATCACCAGCTTGCCCTTCGCGTCCAGCACGAGCGACGGCCAGTCCTGCGGCCGCACCGAGAGCATGACGACGTCGGAGCGGTCGGCGAGCGCCTGGTTGTCGTCCGTCCAGAACGCGCCCGGAAAACGATCCGGCTTGGCGCTTCGATAGGAGAGCGCAAGGTCTTGCGCCCGCACGACGCCGGCCGTGAGCGCCGCCGGCGATGGCGCCGCCCAGCCAGCCCGCGCCGCCGACGATGCCGAGCCTGATCGATGCGCTCATGTTTCTGTTTCCTTTGGTGAGAGATCGCGAAGGATCACGGTGTCTCAGGACTTGGTTCTCCAGTTCCGCCAACGCGTCGTCATCCTAGGGTCTGCGCGCGTCGCTTCGCTCCTTGCTCCGTCCTAGGATGACGAAACCACGGGGCGAGATCGGACGTGCAACGGCGGCCTTCAAGCGCTCAGTAGCCCCGCATCAATCCGCCGTCGACGCGGATGTTCTCGCCGGTGATATAGGCCGCGCCGTCGGAAGCGAGGAAGGAAATCGTCGCGGCCACTTCCTCCGACGTGCCGTAGCGCTTCATCGGCACGCTCTGGCGGCGCTCTTCCACGGCGGGCAGGCTGTCGATCCAGCCGGGCAGCACGTTGTTTATGCGGATGTTATCGGGCGCATAGGTGTCGGCGAAGATCTTGGTGAAGGCGGCGAGCCCGGCGCGCGCCACCGCCGAGGTCGGGAAGGCGACGCTCGGCTCGAACGCCCAGGCGGTCGAGATGTTGATGATGGCGCCCGACTTCTGTTTTTGCATCACCGGCGTCACCAGCCGGGTCGGGCGCACGACATTGAGGAAATAGGTGTCGATGCCCTTGTGCCAGTCCTCGTCGCTGATCTCGATGATCTGCGCGCGCGGCCCGTGCCCGGCGCTGTTGACCAGGACGTCGATGCGGCCCCAGCGTTCGAGCGCGCCGTCGGTGAGACGCTTCAAATCCTCGTTCGACTGGTTGGAGCCGGTGACGCCGAAGCCGCCGAGTTCGTTGCCCAGCGCCTCGCCCTTGCCGGAGGAGGACAGCACGCCGACCTTGAAGCCGTCCGCCGCCAGCCGCTTCGCCGCCGCCGCCCCCATGCCGCTGCCGCCCGCCGTCACCAGTGCTACTTTTTCTATCGCCATGTCGCTGTCCATCCTGGCTGTTGGGGCGGAACCCGCCCGGGGTTCAAAGCGTCCCTGTTAGCACAGGCGGATGCCAGCACGAACCGGTTTGGATTGCGCCAAGGGTATCAAGGCCGGGGTTCCTCGCCCCGCCAGAGGCGGGGGAGAGGAATCCAAGCCCTGCAACACCCCTCACACCTTGAAAGCACTCATCAGTGCCTTCGACACCACCGCGCGCCGGCCGGGCTTTACCGCGCCTGCTTCCAGCGGCACGCCCTTGCCGGCGACCACCGCCGGCTCGTACCAGGCGCGCAGGGCCTGGTCGCTGGCGCAATAGCCCCAGTTGACGAGGTCGACCGTTTCCTTGGCCCCGAGGAAATGCAGCGAGGTGCCGATGTCGGCGGGCGCGGTGGCCGCGCTCCGCACGAAGGTCGGTTCGGTCGCGTCCGGCTTGCTGGCGATAGACCAGTAGACGCCGCGGGTGGCCGCGTTCTCGAGCCTTGTGCGATCGTTGGGGGGAGCCTTTTCATCGGCGTCCTTCGCCGCCTGGAAACGGGCGCTGAGATCGCGCCGCCTGAGCGAGCGGACCTGGTTGTCGGTGGTGTCGAGCACGCGCTTCAACTGCGAGAACCAGTTCCAGTAGCCGCGTCTCGATTCGCTCCACGGCGCGCCGGCGTCGCTGACCAAAAGCCAGCGGCAGCGTTTCAGCGCCGGCTCGATGCCGTGATTGTCGTAGACGCCGCCATCGGTGAGCACGGCGCGGCGCACCTTGCCGATCCGCGGTCCTACCGTGGGGTCCAGCTTCTTGTCTTCCCATTGGGATGGAACGAGGCCCAGTCTCAGCGGCGACAGGAACGGCGGAAAGGCCGAGGACGCCGCGATCGCCGTCGCGACCGGAAGATCGGCATCCTCGGCCATGCCGATCCGGTAGTCGGCGATGTATCGGTTCGACATGCGAAACAACGAGCCGGTGCCGAGATTGCTGGAGCAGAACACGAACCATGGACGATCGACCAGGCTCTTCAGCATCGGCCTCGAGCCGTCGAACAGATGCCGCTCATAGCAGGCGGCAACTTCGTGTGCTGCGCTGGAAAACGGGTTGAGGATGCCCTTGAGGGTCGAGGGGAAATCGAGGAAGACTTCCGAGAAGGCGAGGATCTTGTTGAGATAGATATCGAAATTGGCCGCAACACCGTCGTCGCCGACGCCCAGCCTCGGCCACATGACGGCGAGCAGGCCGGCGGCGATCGATCCTCCGGAGACCGAGCTCACCATGTCGAGCTTGCCGAGCAGCCCCGCCTCGTTGAGCCGCGCAAGCACGCCGGCATGGAAGAGCATGGCGCGGTAGCCGCCGCCCGAGAGGCAGAGGCCGAGGCCCTGGCGGGTTGTCGACTCCCCGTTCGCGGATAAGACCTCGACCGTATCCGGGCCCATTGTAGTCCCCCTGCCTCCCCGCCGTCCGGCGAGCTTATGCGAACCAGTCGACGGTCACCTTGGTGCCCGAGCGCCGGCGCCCGTCCGGCGTGTCGTAGGCGACGAGCATACCCGGCCGGCCATCGAGCGCAAACGGGCAGAGGCCGAAAGTGCCGAAATTTCATTAGGGAACTGTGAAATAGATCACATGTTGTTGTCTTGAAAATCTGCGAGCATAATAAACCAAAGTATTACATACCGACATGAGGTTGAATTAGGTGCTTCGGCTGTTTGCCGGCGAAATAGTGGTGTGTTCGAAAAAGGGCGCAAGGTAAGTAGAGAAGTATCGTTTGCTTGCCACCAGAGGGGGTGAGGCATGGGGAAGCTGATCAAGGCGCGTGCTTGGTGCAATGGCGAGGTCGCCTATCTGTCGTGGCAGGCCGACGGGCCGATCGCCGATTGCGTTGGTTTCATGATCACGCGTGTGCATGAGACAGGCCCGGACGCGGGACAGCGCCGAATACTGCCCACCTGGATCGGTTTCACCGACCAATCCAATCCGGATTGGCTGGACCAGGACAGCTCGGTCTGGCCGATCCAACAGTATGAATGGCGCGACCTGACGCTGCGGCGTTCTCGCGACACGGCCAAGGTGCGCCCCATCGACTTCAGGGTCCACTACGAGATCACGCCCGTGGGGCTGGCGGGCCCGGGGCGCCCTGCGCTTCCGGCGTCGCCGACCGCGCCCTTTCTCGACGACAAGGGCAAACCTCGTTATCAGGGGCCGCAGCATCCACTCGCCAAGGTCGGTGATCCCATCGAGACGCTGTCAATCGATGTCACGCATGACTACGCCGGCGTGCGTGCCACTTACACGAACGGCATACTGTCCACCCAGAATCTCCTGCAGCAGCTGGAGGCGGTCCAGGGAAGCAGGCCCAAGAACGTTGCCGCCGGCCCGACCACCAAGATCACGCCCGGCCTGTTGAAGACGCTGCTGAAGCACATCCCGATCAAGGACGACGAGATCAGAACCTTCCTCACCGCCGATGTGCTGGGGTTCCTCCTGTCGATGATCGATCGCGCCGAAAAGAAAAAGGGCGCCGAACTCTACATGGCTCTTTATGAGTTGCATGACCCGGAACTCATCGAGCGCCTGACGAAGCTGACCAAGGCAGGCAAGGCACATGTTGTCCTGTCGACGGCGGGCTCCACTGACCCGAACCCGCCGAAGACGCCGCCCGAGCAGAAGCAGCCTGTCGTGTGGGATACCGAGAACCATGCGGCGCGCGCCGGCCTGCATGGGGCCTCGGCCGCCAATGTGCAGGACAGGCTCTTCAACAACACGGCGCATATCGGTCACAACAAATTCGCCGTCTATGTCGAGAACGGCGTTGCGAAATCCGTCCTGACCGGCAGCACGAACTGGACCGAAACCGGCCTGTGCACGCAGTCCAATAACGCGATCATCATCGACGACAAGCAGGTAGCCGCACAATATCTGGCCTATTGGAAGCGCCTGCGCGATGATCCGCAGCCGGCCGGCCAGGAGCTCACTGTCACCTACAAGAAAAAGCCGCTGACGGGCTTCGAAAAGAACAACGGCGTGCAGGGAGCCGTGCTCCGCGCTGCGAATGCAACGCCGGCCAAACCAGATACTCTCGCCGGCGGCACCAGCGTGGAAGTCCTGTTCTCGCCGAACACCAAGGCGAAGACGAAGAACGCCGATTCACCGACGCCCATCGATCTCAGCCGGGTCTATTCGCTGATGGAGCACGCCAACCACGCGATCCTGTTCCTGGCTTTCCTGCCCGGCTACAACGGCGTCCAGAACATCATCGGCGAGGCGGCGAAGCTTGCCGCAGAGCGCCCGGACCTCCTGGTCCAGGGGGCGGTGAGCGACCCGAAGGCCCTGCCGCCGCGGGCCAAGGCTGGCGAGCCCACAACCTACACAGCGCCCGATGGAACGACGAAGAAACTGCCGCAGCCGGCCGTCTGGTGGCCGGGAGGCGATGCCAGCCGCATCGCGGTCGTTCGCGCCGCGGCTGTCACCATGCAGACCGGGGACTTGCGGCCGGAACTCCTCTCGGCTGGCCATGCCATCATCCACGACAAGATCATCGTCATCGATCCGCTGGACCCCCAGGGCTGCACGGTGATCACCGGCAGCCACAACTTCGGCTACAAGGCTTCCTACCAGAACGACGAGAACCTTCTCATCATTCGTGGCAACCAGCCGCTTGCGATCGCCTATGCGGTCCACGTCCTGGATGTCTACGATCACTATCTGATGCGGGCGAAACTCTCGGACAGCCTGCGCAAATCGTTGATCGAAACGCGCAAGCCGCCGGTCGCCAATTCGGGCGGGTTCCTGAGGACCACGGCCGACTGGCAGGCGCGCTGGTTCAAGCCGAATCCGATCCCGACCAGCCGCGACTATTTTCTGTCGTAACCGCCGGCGACAAAACAAGGTCTATTCGAAGAGCCATGCCGGGCCGGCATCGGCAATCGCCGCCTTCTGCGCCACGAAACTGATCCGCGGTGGCGATCGACAGCCACAAGGCTGAAACCCGATCCGTTCCTCCGGGCTTGCTCTGGCCGTATTCAAACGGCAGTATCAGCCATGCCTTTGGGGCGACGACCGCTTCGAAACCCAAAAAGATGAAGGCAAGACCATTCCGTCGGGGCCGGCCGCAACTTCCGGACTGACCTCTCACGCGACTTGCCACCGACCGCGGCACGCCCGCGGCGACTGATCCTCGAAGGTATCGCGGCCGCTCAGCTGAAGTCGCAAACGCAACCCGCCTCCTGGGGCAAGCACAGGCTTGGCACCGGGAGCTCGCGGGCTTGAGGGAGCTGATCCTGCGGGTTCGGCCGAAACCAAAGATGCGAGGTCAAGCGCGATGCATCCCATGCCAGGCCGGATTCCGGTGTCCATCATCATTCCGAACTACAATTACGCTCACTTCCTGGAACGCAGCGTCGACAGCGCGCTCGGCCAGGACCATGCCGATGTCGAGGTCATTGTCGTCGACGACAAGTCGAGCGACGGTTCGGCGGCAATCATAAGGTCCTACGGCGACAGCATCCGTGCGTGCCTCAGGCCGAGAAACGGCGGCCATGCCGCCGCCTTCAACACCGGCTTCGCCGCAAGCTCCGGCCGGATCGTCATGTTCCTCGACGCCGACGACTATCTCTATCCAGACGCCGTCACCAGGATCGTCGACGCCTGGGATACGACAACAGCCCAAGTGCAATCGAGGCTGCACATCGTCGATGAAAGGCAGCGCGTCAAGGATGTCTTCCCGCCGCCGGAATTGCCCTTCGACGACGGCGACGTCATGCCGAAACTCCTGCACAAGGGGCGCTACCAGACGACCGTGACTAGCGGGTTGGCCTTCGACCGTTCCACGCTGGAAACGATCATGCCGATCCCCGAAGCCGATTTCCGCCAGGGCGCCGACGGCTATCTGGCGACGCTGGCGCCCATCTACGGCCAGGTGCAATCGATCGACGAATGCATCGGCGCCTACCGCATCCACGGCGCCAACCATTCCGCCTTCGGCGAGAAGCTCGCCGAGCGGGCGCGCTGGCGGGTGACACATGATTTCCACCGCTTGGCGGCGCTGTCCGACCAGGTCTCCGGCGAAGGCCTGACGATGGAGCCGGGCCAAACCATCTTGCACGATCCGCTTCATCTGGAAGAGCGGCTCGCCTCGCTCTGCGCGGACAGGAGCCGGCACCCGGTGGCCAACGATTCCAGGCTGGCGCTTGCGGCGCACGGCGCCATCGCCAGCCTGGAAATGACGGCCTCGCTCAGGCGCCGCGCCATCCTTGCCGCCTGGTTCCTGTCCGTCGGCATGCTGCCGCGCAAGATGGCGATGGCGGTGCTGTCGTGGAAGCTCGACGCCGCGTCAAGGCCGGCCTTCCTCTCGCGCTTCTCGAAACCCATCCGCCGGGCGATGGGGTGACGGCATCGCCGGTGTTCTTGACGCACTCAAAACCGGCTCGACTTATCCAGGCGATCCGCTGCCCAGTGAGGCCGCCATGATGCGCCAGCTGAACGACTCGCGCACCGTCGCGCGCGATGCCTTCGCTCGCTGTCGGCGATGCGCCTCATCGGGCGCGGTGGGGCTGATGCCGTGACGATAAGCCGGCGTGCCGACCGCGACACTTCAATGCCGCGGTCGGCCGCATGGAATGTTGCGATCCTCTATTGATTGATCTCGGGCTCGACGAGCCTTGCTAGGTTCTTGAGCGATTCCTGCCAGCCGAGATAGCAGGCCTCGGCCGGAATGGCGTCCGGAATGCCGGCCTGGGTGATCTCGATCTCCGTGCCGACGGAGACCTTCTTCAGGCTCACGGTCACCTGCATTTCGCCGGGCAGGTTGGGATCGTCGAACTTGTCCGTGTAGCGCACGAGCTCGCCCGGGACGAGCTCGACATAGTCGCCGCCGAAGGAATGGCTCTCGCCTGTGGTGAAGTTGCGGAAGGACATTTTGAAGGTGCCGCCGACCTTCCCCTCGAAATGATGGACGGTGCAGGTGAAGCCGTTCGGCGGCAGCCATTTCGCCAGCGCGTCCGCCTCGATGAAGGCGCGGTAGACTTTCTCGGGCTTGGTGGCAAGGACGCGGTGCAGGCGGATAGTGCTGGGCATATCGTTTCTCCTGTTGATTGCCGGTCTATGCTCCTATGACGAACGAGGCTTGGCCAGCCCGACATCGATGGAGAAGATTTTTGAAAGCGGTCGTGGACTTTGCATCTCTTCTTCCGGCATTTCGCATAAAGAAGAGCGGCGACATCGCCATCGAGGAGGACCTGCATGGTGGAGCTTGATGACGGCCGCGCCCGGCTGGTCTTGGCGCCGGAAAACGGCGCGGCGATCGCCCGCTATGACGCGCTGATCATCGGCAGCGCGCCGGTCGCGCTGCTTAAGCCCGGGGACGGCACCGGCGCGTCCGGCTGCCAGCTCCTGCTGCCGTGGTCGAACCGCATTTCCGGCGGCGGCTTCACCTTCGACGGCCGCTTCCATGCCGTCCCGCCGAACGTGCCGGGCGAAGCCTTTCCGATCCACGGCGACGGTTTTCAGAAACCGTGGCGGCTTGCCCGCCGCACCGACACCGAGGCGGAGCTGGTGCTCGAAGACGGCGCGATCGGCCCTTATCGTTATGCCGCATCGGTCGGCTATGCGCTGCGCGATGGGTCACTCGAGGCCAAGCTCACGGTGGAGAACCGGGCCGGCATGCGTTTGCCTTACGGTCTCGGCTTCCATCCCTGGTTCCCGCGCGGCGACACGACGCTGCTGCAGGCAACGGCCAGGCGCGTCTGGCTTGAGGACGAGCGCCATTTGCCTGTCGGCGTCGTGCCGGTGAGCGAGCGTCCGGACTGGGATTTCGAGCGTCCCATCCCGCTGCCGCTGGAGTGGGTGAACAACGCCTTCGACGGCTGGAACCGCCGCGCCTCGATCACGCAGCTCGAGGACGGGATCAAGGTTACGCTGAGCGCCTCGCCGGAGCTTGCCGTCTACATCCTCTATTCGCCGTCGCCCGATGCCGGCTTCTTCTGCTTCGAGCCGGTCTCGCACCTGGTCGACGCGCATCACGGCGAAGGGCTGAGGGCGCTGGAACATGGGGAGACGATGAGCGCGGAGATGCGGCTGGACTGGGCGGAGGGGGGATGAGGCGCGAGCGTTATCTCCCCCTTGCGGGCATATGCGCTAAGATAGGTGTTGCGGCGCGGAATCGGTTGTGATTCTACGCTGAGGATGACACAC
>NZ_JARTVO010000015.1:0-148376 GCF_029625675.1 Mesorhizobium sp. WSM4884 | reverse complement strand
CATCCAGAGGTCTCTCAGAATCGATTTCCACATACCGCACAAGAGTCCTTTTCTACTCATGTGCGATTCCCCTGCCCTGTGGGGGAGGAGAGGAAAGCTCAGACGCCACTCGCGCCCGCCAAGAACAGGCCGGCAAGGATGGCCGCCACGGCCGCGAAGGCCGGGTAGATCACCAGCAGCCCGGTCACCAGCGCGTCGCGCACCGTCGGCTTGTGCACTTCCGCCACAACCTCGAACGGCCCGGCCGGCTGCTGCGCCGGCTTCAGCCTCGAATTGCCGGCCGGCCGCAGCCTGGCAATTGGCCCGCCGCTCTCGATGATGTCTTCAGCCGTAGTCATTGCCCGACCCCCTTGTTTCGGCCCGCTTTATCGTCTTCGATTGTGTCGGCAGCATGCCGCGCCGATGGCGGAATTGTTTCGTTTTTGGTGTGATTTTGTTTCAGTTCTTCCTTCTCCCCTTCGGGAGAAGGTGGCCGCGAAGCGGCCGGATGAGGGGTGTTCCAGGGAACGCAACGTCTCACTCCGCTGGAATACCCCTCATCCCACAGGGGGAGAAGGGAAAAAGGCGTCACCCTTGCCGCCCAAGGCTGTATCGTCTAGGACACGCCCGCTCCAAAAAAGTCACCACTGACCGAAAAGACCAACCTATGGCCGACAAACCGGAAAAGACGAAAGCGCGGCTGCCGCGCGGTTTTGCCGACCGCGGCGCTGAAGACATCCGCGCCGTCGAGAAGATGATGGCGACTATCCGGTCCGTCTATGAGCTTTACGGTTTCGAGCCGGTCGACCAGCCGATGATCGAATACACCGACGCGCTCGGAAAATTCCTGCCCGACCAGGACCGGCCGAACGAAGGCGTGTTCTCGTTCCAGGACGACGACGACCAGTGGCTGTCGCTGCGCTATGATCTCACCGCGCCGACGGCGCGCTTCGTCGCCGAGAATTACGACCGCCTGCCGAAGCCTTATCGCAGCTACCGCTCCGGCTGGGTGTTTCGCAACGAAAAGCCCGGCCCCGGCCGCTTCCGCCAGTTCATGCAGTTCGATGCCGACACCATCGGCACGCCGAACGGCGTTGCGGGTGTCGCGGCCGACGCCGAGATGGCGATGATGATGGCCGACGTCATGGAGGCATTGGGCATCAAGCGCGGCGACTACATCATCCGCGTCAACAACCGTAAGGTGCTAGATGGTGTGCTTGAGGCGATCGGCCTGGGCGGCGACCAGAATGCGGGTCGCCGGCTGACGGTGCTGCGCGCCATCGACAAGCTGGACAAGATCGGCCCGGAGGGCATCGCGCTCTTGCTGGGCGCCGGCCGCAAGGACGAAAGCGGCGACTTCACCAAGGGCGCCGGCCTTGAGCGCAAGGCCATCGAGACCGTGCTCTATTTCATGAGCTACGAACCGGGCGCCGCGGCCGGCGAATGGCGCAAGCTCGAAGTCGCGACCGACATCTCGCCGAATGCGGCCCAGATCCGCTGGCTGAAGACGCTGGACTATTTCGCCGACACCGGCCGCGAGGGCGTCGAGGAACTGGCTGCGATCGCGGCTATGGTGGACGCCGCCGGCTACGGCGGGCGCGTGCTTGTCGACACCTCCGTCGTGCGCGGCCTCGAATACTACACCGGCCCCGTCTTCGAAGCTGAGCTTCTGGCGGAAATCCCCAACGACGAAGGCCAGATCGTGCGTTTCGGTTCGGTCGGCGGCGGCGGCCGTTATGACGGGCTGGTCTCGCGCTTCCGCGGCGAGCCGGTGCCGGCGACCGGCTTCTCGATCGGCGTCTCCCGGCTGATGACGGCGCTGAAGAACCTCGGCAAGCTCGACATCTCCGATGTCGTCGCCCCGGTTGTCGTGCTGGTCATGGACAAGGACATTGAAAGCCTCGGCCGTTACCAGAAGATGGTCGCCGACCTGCGCGCCGCCGGCATCCGCTCCGAAATGTATCTCGGCGGCGCCGGCATGAAGGCGCAGCTGAAATATGCCGACCGCCGCGGCAGCCCGATCGCCATCATCCAGGGCGGCGACGAACGCGCCAAGGGCGAGGTGCAGCTCAAGGACCTCATCGAAGGCGCGCGCCTGTCGGCAGAGATCACCGACAACGCCGAATGGCGGGCAGCCAGGCCGGCGCAGGTGACTGTGGCGGAGAGCGAACTGGTTGGCGAGGTGAGGAAGATACTTGCGGCGCAGGCCGAGGAGCGGGCACGTGGGAAGTAGAGCGCCAGCCTCTCCTTCTCCCCTTGTGGGAGAAGGTGGCCGAGCGAAGCTCGGTCGGATGAGGGGTGTTCCAGGGAAAGCCGGCGTCTTATTCCTTCCAGCACCCCTCATCCGTCTCGGCGCTGCGCGCCAATCCACCTTCTCCCACAAGGGGAGAAGGGGAGATGGCGATTTATGACCTCCCGCTACCCCGCCATCGCCGCCGACATTGCAAAACTCTTCGCCGAGCGCGACACGCGCGCCGTCGAAGTCGCCGTGCTGCAGCCGGCCGATCCGTTTCTCGACATGGCGGGCGAGGACCTGCGCCGCCGCATCTTCCTCACCGAGAGCGAGACCGGCAAGACGCTCTGTCTCAGGCCCGAATTCACCATCCCCGTTTGCCTCGATCACATCGCCAGTCAGGCCGGCACGCCGCGCCGCTATTCCTATCTCGGCGAGGTGTTCCGCCAGCGCCGCGAGGGCGGCAACGAGTTCTTCCAGGCCGGCATCGAGGATCTCGGCGACCGCGACACGGCGGCTGCCGACGCCCGCTCGCTGGCCGACGCGCACGCGCTGCTGTCGCTGGTGCTGCCCGACCAGCCGCTTGCCGTCACGCTCGGCGACCAGACGCTGTTCGAGGCGGTTCTGGCCGCGCTCGGCCTGCCGCGCGGCTGGCGCATGCGGCTCGCGCGCGCCTTCGGTTCGGTGCCGATGCTGGAAGCGGCCCTTGCCGATCTCGCCAACCCGCAGCGCAACAGTCAGCTCTCCGGTCCGGTCGCCTTGCTGGTGCTCGACGGTGACGCCGAAGGCCTTGCCGCGCATATCGCCGCCGGCATGGAGGAGGCTGGCCTGTCCGCTTCGTCCGGCCGCGCGCCGGCCGATATCGCGCGGCGGCTGATCGAGAAGGCGCAACTGCGCAGCGTGCGATTGTCCGACGAGGCTTTCTCGGCCCTGAAGGGCTTTCTCGATATCGACGTCGCGCTGGGCGGCGCCACGGAGGCACTGGAAAAATTCGCCGCCGATGCCGGCCTGTCGCTGGGCGCCGCGCTGGAGAATTTCGCCGCGCGCGCCAAGGCGATCGAAGCGCATGGCCTGCCGATGGCGGCAATCCGCTACGACGCCGCCTTCGGCCGCCCGCTCGATTACTACACCGGGCTTGTTTTCGAGATCGCCGCAGCTGATGCCGATCGCCCGCTGGTCGGCGGCGGCCGCTATGACAGGCTGCTGACGCTGCTCGGCGCGAAGAAGCCGATCCCCGGCGTCGGCTTCTCGGTCTGGCTCGACCGCATCGAGGCCTTGCGGGAGAACGCCAAATGATCACGCTGGCGATTCCGTCGAAAGGCCGTCTCAAGGAGCAGTCGCTGGACGTGCTGGCCAAGGCCGGACTGGCGGTTACTCTGCCTGAGGACGACCGCAAATACCGCGCCCGCATCGACGGGCTCGACAATGTCGAGGTGGCCTTCCTCTCCGCGTCCGAGATCGCCGGCGAGATCGGCCAGGGCGGGGTCGATCTCGGCATCACCGGCGAGGACCTTTTGCGCGAGAACCTCGCCGATTGGGAAACGCGCACCGAGATCGTCGCCCGCCTCGGCTTCGGCCATGCCGATGTCGTTGTGGCGGTGCCGGACATCTGGCTCGACGTCGAGACCATGACCGACCTCGACGACGTCGCCGCCGATTTCCGCCAGCGCCATGGCCGACGCCTCAGGATCGCCACCAAATACTGGCGGCTGACGCAGCAGTTCTTTTCGCTGAAGCACGGTATCCAGGTCTACCGCATCGTCGAAAGCCTCGGCGCCACCGAAGGCGCGCCGGCGGCGGGTCTGGCCGATGTCATCGTCGACATCACTACCACCGGCTCGACCTTGCGCGCCAACCACCTCAAGGTTCTGGGCGACGGCTTGATCCTGAAGTCGCAGGCCTGTCTGGTCGCATCCAGGAAGAGACGAGATGTGGCGGACGAAGCCGTCTTGCGCGATATTGCGGTGAAGATGGCGTCAGTGAAGAAATAAATAGCCGAGGTCGGCGCCGCCCCTCATTGTCCTGCCGGACATTTCTCCTCGTAAAAGGGAGAAAGAAGCTGGCCGCAGCCTCGGCATTCTTCCCGCAACATCGACAGTTGGCGAAATCATCGGTGACGCGCCCTTTCTCCCCGTCACTATACGTCACAATACGGGGGAGAAATGTGCGGTAGGACAACGAAGGGCAGCGCCAAACGTATCGAAGCAAATCGCCAAAGCGGGCATTAGAACCGCAGGCGGCTGCTCTGCCTACCTTTGGCGGATTTCCACCGCCGCCATCGGCTGATAGGCTCACTCATCCCGGGAGGAGACGGCGATGGCGATCAATCTCGACGAGCTCAAGAGCGCCACCAATCTGCGGGGGCGCGGAGGCACTTTCATCGCTCCGGTGGACGGCAGGGCGCATGTTTCGGGCGATCGCTCGGTGCCCTTGCTCGACAAGACCATTCCGGAACTGTTTTCCGATACGGTGAGCAGATACGCCACGCTCGACGCCGCCGTCTTCGTCGGCCAGGACAAGCGCTTCACCTGGAGCGAGCTGTCGGACACGGTCGACGCTTTAGCCGCTGGCTTCCTGGCGCTCGGGTTGGAGAAGGGCGATCGCGTCGGCATCTGGTCGCCCAACCGCTGGGAATGGCTAGTGACCCAGTTCGCCACCGCGCGCATCGGCCTGATCCTGGTCAATATCAATCCGGCCTACCGGCTGACCGAGCTCGAATATGCCCTCAACAAGGTCGCATGCAAGGCGCTGGTCACCGCCGTCAGCTTCAAGACCTCCGACTATCTCGGCATGATCGAGACGCTGGCGCCGGAGATCGCCACCGCCGACCCGGGCAAGCTCAAGGCAAGGAATCTGCCGGCGCTGAAGATCGTCATCCGTATGGGCGACGACAATTCGCCCGGCATGTTCAATTTCGGCGATGTGCTCGCCATGGCCGGACGCGACGAACATGACAGCCTCGATCGCATTTCCGAAAGCCTGAAGCCTGGCGACGCCATCAACATCCAGTTCACGTCAGGCACGACGGGCGCGCCGAAGGGCGCGACGCTCACCCACTTGAACATCGTCAACAACGGCAATTTCGTCACTTCGGCCATCAGGCTCACCGTCGACGACCGGCTGTGCATCCCGGTGCCGCTCTATCACTGCTTCGGCATGTCGATGGGCACGATGGGTTGCGTCACCAAGGGCGCGACCATGGTCTTCCCAGGCGAAGGTTTTGACGCCGGCGCGACACTCAGGGCGATCGCGCAGGAGCGCTGCACAGGCGTCTATGGCGTGCCGACCATGTTCGTCGCCATGCTCGATCACGCCGATTTCCCGACCTTCGACCTCTCCTGCCTGCGCACCGGCATCATGGCCGGCTCGCCGTGCCCGATCGAGGTGATGAAGAAGGTCGTGTCGCTGATGCATATGAGCCAAGTGACCATCGCCTATGGCATGACCGAGACCAGCCCGGTCTCCTTCCAGAGCAGCGTCGACGACCCGCTGGACAAGCGCGTCTCCACCGTCGGCCGCATCCATCCGCATGTCGAGGTCAAGGCGATCGGCGCCGACGGCGCGACCGTCGTGGCCGGCGCGCCTGGCGAACTCTGCACGCGCGGCTATTCTGTGATGAAGGGCTATTGGGACGACGCCGAGAAGACGCGCGAAGCGGTCGACGCCGACGGCTGGATGCACACCGGCGACCTCGCGACAATCGACGCCGAGGGCTACTGCAACATTGTCGGCCGGGTGAAGGACATGGTCATCCGCGGCGGCGAGAACGTCTATCCGCGCGAGGTCGAGGAGTTCCTCTATCGCCATCCCAAGATCAAGGAAGTGCAGGTCTTCGGCATCCCTGACGACAAGTATGGCGAGGAACTCTGCGCCTGGATCGTGCTGAAGCCCGGTCAGATAGCTACCGAGCAGGAGATCAAGGCCTTCTGCGCCGGCCAGATCGCCCACTACAAGGTGCCGCGCTACATCCGCTTCCGCACCGAGCTGCCGATGACGGTGACCGGCAAGCCGCAGAAGTTTTTGATGCGCCAGGCGATGGTCGAGGAACTGGGGCTGGTGGCGCAGAAGACGGCGTGAAACGGCATCTATGGACAACGTTTCGCGGCGTTGAAAGCCGCCAAAATCGAAAACATAGATTATCGCATAGTCGTCCGGCGCGGAGGCCGAACCGGTAGTGCGATCGTCATGGCCCCGCACGGCGGCAAGATCGAGCCCCGCACCTCCCTGATCACCGAGACGATAGCAGGGCGCGATCTCGATATGTATTGCTTTGAAGGGCTCATGCCGGAGAGCAACCGAGAGCTGCACATAACGTCCAGGAACTTTGACGAGGAGTCCGCGCTGGAACTGTTGCGGACGAAGTCCACTGTCGTCGCTATCCACGGTCGTCAGGATCGGCACGATCCCTCGACAGTCTACTTGGGCGGCAAGGACGTCGCGTTGGTTTCGGTGATAGCCTGGCGTCTACAGGAGGCCGACTTCCAGGCGAAAAAGGACAATCATCCCTTTCCAGGTATCCAGGATTCGAACATCGTCAACCGAGGATTGAGGGGGAAGGGAGCACAGCTGGAAGTGCCCTTGTCGTTGCGCCGTCGACTGGGGAGCGAGCCGGAACTTCTGGAAAGATTCTGTGGGGCGGTTCGCAAGGCCATTGTGACATTCGATGCCGAAAATGGTGCCCAATCCTCGATCGTGTTTTGAATGGTGCGCTTGGCAGGCAAAGATGCCCGTGAGAGGTGCTCCCGACGTGCTTTTCCGCTAAGTTCGCGGAAACACACGGCGTTTGGGGGGCTTGAATGACTGGTTCCGCACGGTCGGCGACTTCCTACGCGATGCCATTGGTCGCCCTGGTGATGGCTGTCGTGGTCAGAGCCAGCGGTTTTTCGGTGGACGAAGGTTCGCTGAACGTCAGGATTCTCGTTGGGGCGCTTTCGAGCGCGATCATGTTCATCACCATTTTCGTGGTGCTCGACCACGCCGAGGCGGTGGCCCGGCGCGTGGGGGAGCCGTACGGAACATTGGTGCTGACCTTTGCCGTGACGGCGATCGAAGTGTCGATCATCGTTTCCATGATGCTGCATGGAGCGAACAACCCGATACTGGCACGTGAGTCCGTTTTCTCGACGGTGATGATCACCTCCACCGGCGTTGTCGGCACGTGCCTCACGCTTGGCGGCTGGCGTCATCGCAAGCAGGCAATCGTTCGCCAGGGAACCAGCGCGTATCTGGCGGTTCTGGTTGCCCTGACCGTCATGACGCTTGTCCTGCCGACCTACACTCAAACGACGGATCCCGGCACGTTTTCGACAGCTCAGCTTGGTTTTGTAAGCGTCCTTTCGGTGCTGCTCTATGCAAGTTTCGTGTTCGCCCAGACCGTCCGGCACCGGGACGACTTCGTCCAGGAACAGGCGCACGAGGTTTCGACGCGAACTGCCCCGCACGAAAGCGTTTTTGTCGGCGTTCTGCTGCTGCTGAGCGGGCTGGTCGGAATCGTCATGCTCGCCGAGCAGGTCGCCGCAAGCGTCGAGGACACGCTCGTTGCCTACCAGGTGAGCCAGGCCGACAGTATCGTGGGAGCGATGATCGCTGGACTGGTTCTGATGCCGGAGGCTATTTCCGCGGTTCGCGCCTCGCTCAACAACGAGCTGCAGCGCGGCTTGAACGTCGCGATGGGTTCGGCTTGCGCCACGATCGGTCTGACGATACCGGCGGTCGCGGCCGCCAGCCTGCTGACGGGCAGAGGCCTGACCTTGGGGCTTCCGTCGGCTGATGCAGTTCTCTTGGCCCTGGCGCTTTTCATATGCAGCGTGAGCTTCAGCACCGAGAAAACCACGTTCCTGACGGGCATGGTTCATATTGTGGTGTTTTTTACATATGTATTTTTGATCTTTGTGCCGTGAGAGCTCGCCGATCGGATGCGGGAATAGGACAAGTTGGCGACGTCGGCGTCAACTCGCCAGCACCGATGCATCCAATCCCCGTATGATCTTCGCCAGCTCCAGGCATTCGTTCTGGCGCACCTTGTTCTTCCGCCATGCGAGGCAGATCATGCGCTGCGGCATCGGTTCCTGGAACGGCACGATCCTCAAGTCCGGCATGACGCCGGCGGCACTTGCGGCCATTTCCGGCACCAGCGTCACGCCCAGCCCGTGCGCCACCATCTGCAGGAGTGTCGTCAGGCTTGTGGCGCCATAGCTTGCCATCGCCACCGGCCGCACGTTGCCGCAGACGGCCAAAGCCTGCTCGCGCAGGCAGTGGCCTTCCTCCAAGAGCATCAGCCGCTCCAGCGCCGGGCTTTCCGGCGGCACCGGCGGCGAGGCGAAGGCGGGGTCATCCGCCGGCACGGCGAGGAAGAAGCGGTCGGGGAAAAGCTCCTCGGTGGCGAGCCCGGGATAGTCGAGCGGCAGCGCGGCGATGAAAGCGTCTAGCTTGCCCGAAACGTTGTCCTCGACCAGCGATGCGGTCACCGCCTCGCGTAGCTCGAGCTGCAGGGCGGGGAAGTGCCTCTTCAATTCCGGCAGCACCCGCGGCAAGAGATAGGGCGCAACCGTCGGGATGATGCCCAGCCGGAAGCGGCCTTCCATCGCGGGGCGGCCGCGCCTGGCAGTCGTCTCGACGTCACGTATGTCGGCGAGTATGCGCTCGATGCGCGGCTGCAGGGCAATCGCTTCGTCGGTCATCCGCACCGTCCTGCCGCCGCGCTCGAACAGGAGGCAGTTCAGCCGTTGCTCCATTTCCGAAATCTGGGCGGAGAGCGCCGGCTGACTGACGCCGGCGAGCTTCGCGGCGCGGCCGAAGTGCAGTGTTTGCGCCAGCGCGTCGAAATAGAGCATCTGTCGGACGGTGAGACCAATCATAAGAAAATCCTATCGGAAAAAATAGCAAAGGCAATTTGTCTTTATCGCCAAGCCGACCTAGTCTGGAATCATTCCAGATTGGCGCTGCCGCTGGCTGGCCCAGAAATCCGCGCAGTATCAATCTCGGCAAAAATTCAACCTCGGAGAGTAAGATGGACGCGAAAACCGACGACAACAGCGCTGGCAAATGCCCTGTGGCGCATGGATCCGCCGGCAGGACCAATCGCGATTGGTGGCCGAACCAGCTCGACCTTGCCGTTCTTCATCAGCAGTCGAACCTCTCGGACCCCATGGGCGAGGATTTCGACTATGCCAAGGAATTTGCGAGTCTCGATCTCGATGCGGTGATCAAGGACCTCACCCATGTCATGACGGATTCGCAGGACTGGTGGCCGGCCGACTTCGGTCACTACGGACCGCTGTTCATCCGCATGGCTTGGCACAGCGCCGGCACCTATCGCATCGGCGATGGCCGCGGCGGCGCCGGCGCGGGTCAGCAGCGGTTCGCGCCGCTCAACAGCTGGCCGGACAATGCCAATCTCGACAAGGCCCGCCGGCTGCTCTGGCCGGTCAAGCAGAAATACGGCCGCAAGATCTCCTGGGCAGACCTGATGATCCTCGCCGGCAACGTCGCGTTGGAATCGATGGGCTTCAAGACCTTCGGTTTCGCCGGCGGCCGCGCCGACGTCTGGGAGCCGGAGCAGGACGTCGACTGGGGCTCCGAGACCAAGTGGCTGGACGATCAGCGCTATTCCGGTGACCGCGAGCTGCAGGGCCATCTCGGCGCGGTGCAGATGGGCCTGATCTACGTCAATCCGGAAGGGCCGAACGGCAAGCCGGATCCGGTTGCCGCGGCGCGCGACATCCGCGAGACCTTCCGCCGCATGGCGATGAACGACGAGGAGACCGTGGCGCTGATCGCGGGCGGTCACACTTTCGGCAAGACCCATGGCGCCGGTGATGCAGCACTTGTGGGAGCGGAGCCGGAAGGCGCCGGCATCGAGGCGCAGGGCCTCGGCTGGTCGAGCAAATATGCCAGCGGCATTGCCGGCGATGCCATCACCTCGGGCCTGGAGGTCACCTGGACCACGACGCCGACCAAATGGAGCAACAATTTCTTCGACAACCTGTTCAACTACGAATGGGAGCTGACGAAGAGCCCGGCCGGCGCCAATCAGTGGACGCCGAAAGGTGGCGCCGGCGCCGGCACGGTGCCGGACGCGCACAATGCGTCGAAGCGCCATGCGCCGGCCATGCTCACCACCGATCTCTCGCTGCGCTTCGATCCGGCCTATGAGAGGATTGCGCGGCGCTTCCACCAGAACCCAGACCAGTTTGCCGACGCCTTCGCCCGCGCCTGGTTCAAGCTCACCCATCGCGACATGGGGCCGGTGGTTCGCTATCTCGGCCCGCTCGTGCCGAAGGAAGAGCTGATCTGGCAGGATCCGATCCCGGCGATCGATCATGAGCTGGTGAGCGAAGCGGACATCGCCGCGCTGAAGACGAAGATCCTGGCCTCCGGCCTCTCGGTCCCCGAGCTGGTCTCGACCGCCTGGGCTTCCGCCTCGACCTTCCGCGGCTCGGACAAGCGCGGCGGCGCCAATGGCGGCCGCATCCGCCTTGAGCCCCAGAAGGACTGGGACGTCAACCAGCCGGCTCAACTGTCGAAGGTGCTGGCGAAGCTCGAGGCCATTCAGACCGAGTTCAACGCCGCCCAGGCTGGCGACAAGAAGGTTTCGCTTGCCGATCTCATCGTGCTTGGCGGCGTCGCCGCGGTCGAGAAGGCCGCGAAGGACGGCGGCAATGAGGTGCAGGTGCCGTTCACGCCGGGCCGGATGGATGCCTCGCAGGAGAAGACGGATGTCGAGTCCTTCGCTGCGCTTGAACCGAGGGCCGACGGCTTCCGCAACTATGTCCGCGGCAAGCTGCCGATGCCGGTCGAAGCCATGCTCGTCGACCGCGCGCAGCTTCTAACGCTGACGGCGCCGGAAATGACGGTGCTGGTTGGCGGCCTGCGTGTGCTTGGCGCCAACGCCGGCGGCTCCAAGCATGGCGTGTTCACCGACAAGCCCGGAACGCTGACCAACGACTTCTTCGTCAATCTGCTCTCGATGGCGACGGTCTGGGATCCGGCCGCGGGCACCGAGCCCGGCGCGGAGGAGGTCTACGAGGCGCGCGACCGCAAGACCAAGCAGGTCAAATGGACCGGCACGCGCGCCGATCTGATCTTCGGCTCGCACTCGCAGCTGCGCGCGCTGGCCGAGGTTTACGGCTCGGCCGATGCGAAGGCGAAGTTCGTCAAGGACTTCGTCAAGGCCTGGACGAAGGTGATGAACCTCGACCGTTTCGAGATCGCCGCGAAGTAGCGGGCCTGTCCTCCCAGATAAAAAGGCGCGGGTCCATGCCCGCGCCTTTTCGTTGAGCCGAAGCAATTTCCGGAAAATGTACGGCGGTTTCCGTCCGGATTGCTTCAAGAAACCGAGATATCAATCTTTTTCGAAGATTTCCGCCTTGGCGACGACGCCGGCAATGGCGCCGCCGATCAGCGGCGCGACGATGAACAGCCAGAGCTGGCTGAGCGCCGCACCGCCCGAAAACAGCGCCGGGCCGATCGAGCGCGCCGGGTTGACCGAGGTGCCCGTCACCGGGATCATGGCGAAGTGAATTCCTGCCAGCGTCAGGCCGATGACCAGGCCGGCGAAGGCAGTGGTGTGCTTGGCGTTGGTGACGCCGAGGATGACGGTGACGAAGGTGAAGGTGCCGATCAGCTCCCACAGGAAGGCCGAGCTCATCCCCCATTTCGCCTCGTCCCAGCCATTGGCGCCGAAGCCGCCGGTGTGGCCGCCGGCCTGGCCGGTGACGATGATCCACAGCGCCAGCGAAGCGATGATGGCGCCGATGATCTGCGCGATCCAGTAGGGGACGACATCCTTGGCCGGCATCCGTCCTGCAAGGAACACGCCGAGCGTCACCGCCGGATTGAGATGCGCGCCCGAGATCGGGCCGATAGCATAGGCCGCAGCGATCAGGCCGATGCCGAACGCCAGGCCGATGCCTTCCTGACCGAGCGGCAGCGCGCCGCCGAAACCGCCCGTGACCACGGAGGCCGTGCCGATGAACACCAACAAAAACGTGCCTAGAACTTCTGCCAGATAAGTCTTCATTGCCCTCTCCTCGTGAGGATCCGTCAAAGCGCGTTTCCCGCGCCGCGAATCACAGGCGAAAGAGTATTCCTGCCGGCAAAACTTGGAAAGCTGAGTGGTTAAGCCAGCAGCCTTGCTTGTACCCGCCAGTCAAAACATTAGAGAAATTTCATGTTCCTATCGATTTGTTCTTGTTTCCGCCGACGGCCGACTGCCACGAAAAAGCATTCCGTCTGTTGCAGGCAGCACGGCATTGGACAGGTCGTTTTGGCCTAGCCGCAACAGAACTGTTTCAATCGGACCAGGAAAGGCTCTAAGAGCAGGGCTGAAAACAACGATGGACGGAAGCAGGAATGAGACTGGGCGGAAGGCTGGCGGCGGCCATCGAAGTGCTGGAAGACATCGGCAGGCGCCACCGGCCGGTGGCCGACGCTCTGCGCGACTGGGGCCTGTCGCATCGCTTTGCCGGCGGCGGCGACCGGGCGGCGATCGGCAACATCGTCTACGACGCGCTGCGCCGCAGACGCTCGGCCGGCTGGCTCTTCGGCGAGGACACGCCCCGCGCCACCGGCTTCGGCGCGCTGCTCTTGGAATGGGGCCAGACCGCGCGGTCGCTGAACGAGGCGCTCGACGGCGACAAGTTCGCGCCGCCGCTGCTCAGCGCCGCCGAACTGAAAGCCGCGGCCGAGCGCAGGCTCGCCGATGCGCCCGACGCCGTGCGGGCCGATGTTCCGGACTGGTGCGCGCCGCTGCTCGAGCAGGCCTATGGCGAAGATTGGGTCGAGGAGGGGGCCGCTCTTGCGACGCGTCCGCCGCTGGATATCAGGGTCAATGCTTTGCTGTCCGACCGCGGCAAGGTGCTGGCCGAACTCCAGGGCACGGGTGCAGCACCTGCAGCGATCGCGCCGCTCGGCATCCGCATCCCGCCGATCGACGGCGACGGCAGGCATCCGAACGTCCAGGCCGAGCCAGCCTTCCAGAAAGGCTGGTTCGAAGTGCAGGACGAGGGTTCGCAGCTTGCTGCCGCACTTGCGGGTGCCGCGCCCGGCATGCAGGTGCTCGACTATTGCGCAGGCGCCGGCGGCAAGACGCTGGCACTGTCGGCCGAGATGGGCAATACAGGCCAGCTTTTCGCCCACGACGCGGAGAAGGTGCGGCTGGCGCCGATCTTCGAACGCATCCGTCGCGCGCACAGCCGCAATATCCAGATCGTCAGCAAGCCCGCCGAGCTCACGTCGCTTACCGCGCATATGGACATCGTGCTCATCGACGCGCCCTGCACCGGCAGCGGCACCTGGCGCCGCCGGCCCGACGCCAAGTGGCGGTTGACCGAAAGGCAGCTCGACGCCCGCAAGGGCGAGCAGCAGGCGATCCTCGACACGGCGCAGGCCTTCGTGAAACCCGGCGGACTGCTCGTCTACATCACCTGCTCGGTGTTCGATGCCGAAAACGGCGAGCAGGTCGCGGCCTTCCGCGAACGCCACGGCGACTTTGCGCCGGTCGACCATCGAGAGCTTTGGGATACCCGTTTCCCCGGCCATGAAGACGCTGCGCGCATCGCCGGCACCGGCGGCATCTCGCTGTCGCCGGCGCTCAGCGGCACCGACGGCTTCTATTTCCATGCCCTGCGCAGGGCAGCCTGAGGGGCAGGCGGCGTTTTGCTGCGCTGCAACATAAGAGATTGCCTGTCTTGGCTGCCTCTGCAATAAGCTTCGCCAGCAAACGTGAAGGCGAAGGGCCATGGCAGCCAAGATCGTACCCGCTCCCGACTATGAGGATCGCGTCAGGACTTCCTTTGCCCGCCAAAAGGCGATGGCCACCATTGGCGCGGAACTGACGCTGGTCACGCCCGGCATCATCGAGATCGAGATGCCTTACGCGCCATCGCTCACCCAGCAGCACGGCTTCCTGCATGCCGGCGTCATCTCGACCGCACTGGACTCGGCCTGCGGCTACGCCGCGTTCTCGTTGATGCCGCAGAATTCCAGCGTGCTGACCATCGAATTCAAGGTTAATCTGCTCGCGCCGGGCAGGGGCGAGCGCTTCCTGTTCCGCGGCTCGGTGACAAAGCCCGGCCGCACCATCATTGTTGCCGACGGCCAGGCCTACGCCTTCGCGGCCGACGGCGAGGCCAAGCTGATCGCCACCATGACCGGCACGATGATGACGGTTGTCGGCCGCGACGGTATTGAGGGGTGAGGAGCGGTCCGTGTAGCGCACGAAAAGCCGCAGATGGGCTTTTCGTGCGACGAATGCCCGGAGCCATAGCGAAGGGCTGGGAGAGGGCGAGGGCACGTTGCCCTTTCTCTTCGCTGGGCAACAGACAAGAGGTAGAACGTCATGACCGACAAAGCGTCACGTCTTTCGGGCAAGTCCGTTCTCTTCGTCATGGCCGCGGAGGCCGAATACGGGCCGCATCTCAAGGGGCTTTTCACGCCGCTGATGACGGGCGTCGGTCCGGTCGAGGCCGCCGTGCGGCTGGGCGCGGAGCTTGCGGCGCTCAAGGCGCAGGACGCGCTCCCGGATCTCGTCGTCTCGCTCGGTTCCGCGGGAAGCCGGACGCTGGAGCAGACCGAAATCTACCAGGCTGTGTCGGTGAGCTACCGCGACATCGACGCTTCCCCGCTCGGCTTCGAGAAGGGCGCCACGCCGTTCCTCGACCTGCCGGTGACGGTGCCGCTGCCCTTTGTCATCCCGGGCATCAGGAGCGCAGCGCTCTCCACCGGCGGTGCGATCGTCACCGGCGCCGCCTATGACGCGATCGACGCCGACATGGTCGACATGGAGACCTTCGCCTGCCTGCGCGCCTGTCAGCTGTTCGGCGTGCCGCTGATCGGCCTGCGCGGCATTTCCGACGGCGCCGCCGATCTCAGGCATGTCGGCGACTGGACGGAGTATCTGCACGTCATCGACGAAAAGCTGGCGGCGGCGATAGGTCTGCTCGAGCAGGCGATCGGCGGTGGTCTGCTGGATGGCTGAGAGCTGTTAAGATCAAGCAGCCAGACGCTGCGGATCGCCGAAATCGATGCGTGCAATGCGTCCGCGGGCGGCGCCGGTCGCATCGATATAGTCGATCGCTCCCGGCGTATGATCGAGCTTCCACGCGCCGGCGGGTCCGTCTTTCCATTCGACCCTGTAGCCGTCGTCCAGCAGCGTCCAAAGTCCATGGAAGCGTGTGCCATCCGGCAAGAGCATATGTGCCCGATCATCGGTTTCATAATGGATGAAGGCGTTCTTGCCGCCCATGTCGATGACATGCGTGGTTCCGACCATGATAATGGCCAGCGTGTCCCTGTTCAGTATTGTCATTGTCCCTGTCCGCGGGTCCGCGTTTCGAAGAGTCTCGACGGCATGAATATCGTCAAGTATCTTGACTATATGGAGCTTGAATCGAATGGTCAAGAACCTTGACAAAAAAATCGAGGCGTTGCCCGATCATGTCGGATGGCGGCTATGGCGGGCGAGCCGTGCATGGCAGGCGGAATTTGCTGCGGCCATGCGGGCCGCCGGCCACGCCTGGTTCAGCGAAGCGCGTGCCGGGCTGCTCGGGCACATCCCTCGTAACGGCACGCGCCAGTCGGCATTGATCGAGCGCTCGGCCACCTCCAAGCAGGCGGTTCAGCAATTGCTCGATGGGCTGGAGGCGGAAGGCGTGCTGGAGCGGTTTCCCGACCCACGGGATGGGCGCGGCAAGCTTGTACGCTATACGCGCAAGGGCTTGGATGCCTTGCGCGACGGCGACCGCATCAAGGTCGAGATCGAGCGCGGCTACATCGATCGTATCGGCGAGCAGCGTTTCGCGGCGCTGATGGACGCCTTGCGCTCGCTCGACGCCGGACCGGCCGACGCATCGGAACCGGAGTGAGCGGTGCGACCGCGCAACCCATTGCGCCGAATCGGTTCTTTCTCTAAAGGCTCGCCATGACGACAGCCAATCATACCGACACCGTACTGATTGTCGATTTCGGCAGCCAGTTCACGCAGCTCATCGCCCGCCGCATCCGCGAGGCCGGCGTCTTTTCCGAGATCGTGCCGTTCCAATCGGCGGAAGCTGCCTTCAAGCGCATCAAGCCGAAAGCGGTGATCCTGTCGGGCGGCCCGGCCTCGACCACCGACATCGGCAGCCCGCGCGCGCCGCAGATCGTCTTCGACGCCGGCGTGCCGGTGCTCGGCATCTGCTACGGCCAGATGGCGCTCTGCGTGCAGATGGGCGGCGTCGCCGAAAGCTCCAACCATCGCGAGTTCGGCCGCGCCTTCGTCGAGATCGAGAAGGAGAGCCCGCTGTTCGAGGGCCTGTGGGCGCCCGGCCAGCGCCACCAGGTGTGGATGAGCCATGGCGACCGCGTCATCGAATTGCCGCCGGGCTTCAAGGTGCTCGGCAAGTCGGAAAGCTCGCCCTTCGCCATCTTCGGCGATATCGAGCGCAAGATGTACGGCATCATGTTCCACCCGGAAGTGGTGCACACGCCGGACGGCGCGAGGCTCTTGAGAAACTTCGTCCACAACATCGCCGGCATCGAGGGCGACTGGACGATGCGCGCCTATCGCGAGCACGCTGTCGAAACGATCCGCAAGCAGGTCGGCAAGGGCAAGGTCATCTGCGCGCTCTCGGGCGGCGTCGACTCCTCCGTCGCGGCGCTTCTCATCCACGAAGCGGTCGGCGACCAGTTGACCTGCATCCTCGTCGACCACGGCCTGATGCGCAAGGACGAGGCCAAGGGCGTGGTGGAGATGTTCCGCCAGCACTACAACCTGCCGCTGATCCTGGTCGACGCCTCAGACCGCTTCATCACGGCGCTGGAAGGCGAGGCCGATCCGGAAAAGAAGCGCAAGACCATCGGCCGGCTGTTCATCGAGGTATTCGAGGAAGAAGCGAAAAAGCTCGGCGGCGCCGATTTCCTGGCGCAGGGCACGCTCTATCCCGACGTCATCGAAAGCGTCTCCTTCTCCGGCGGCCCGTCGGTGACGATCAAGTCGCACCACAATGTCGGCGGCCTGCCCGAGCGCATGAACATGAAGCTGGTCGAGCCGCTGCGTGAATTGTTCAAGGACGAGGTGAGGGCGCTCGGCAAGGAGCTCGGTCTCCCCGAAAGCTTTATCGGCCGCCATCCGTTCCCTGGCCCCGGCCTTGCCATACGCTGCCCGGGCGGCATCACGCGTGAGAAGCTGGAGATCCTGCGCGAGGCCGACGCCATCTATCTCGACGAGATCCGCAAGGCCGGCCTCTACGACGCCATCTGGCAGGCTTTCGCCGTGCTGCTGCCGGTGCAGACCGTCGGCGTCATGGGCGATGGCCGCACCTATGAGTTCGTCTGCGCGCTGCGCGCCGTCACCTCGGTCGACGGCATGACCGCCGACTTCTACCATTACGACATGAACTTCCTGGGCGCCGCCGCCACCCGCATCATCAACGAGGTGAAGGGCATCAACCGCGTGGTCTATGACGTGACGTCGAAGCCGCCTGGGACGATCGAGTGGGAATGATTCAGGCCGATCCGAACGTCGCCGAATTTGCGTCAAGACTCGCATTGTTCAGCTTTGCGGTACCGCTTGCCGAGCCGCCGTCGCACTATCCAACACGGAAAAACGCATCCCCCTTACCCTTGTCACCGTGTCGGTAAGGTTGAGCTGCGGATTCCGCAGGACCCTTTGATGCCGGGCCAATTCCGGGGAACGTTAGAATTGGGTTAGTCCTCGATCGTAATTGCGGCTCGGCCGCGTTTGACACATCCGATCATTCTAGCCGATGGATAGCCGCTTGCGACGGCTCTCTCGACCAGGGGGCTGGCGCTGCCGGGATCGCAGGCAATCAGCAGCCCACCTGATGTCTGCGGGTCGGCAAGCAGATCTCGCCGCCACTCCGGCATGCCTGCGGGCAGCCGCACCGCATCGCCGTAACTTGCCCAGTTACGCCGCGACGCGCCGGTGACGAAGCCTTGTTTTGCAAGTGACGAGGCCTGCGCAAAGACCGGAATCTCGTGGTTGCGGATCACGAGCTCACAGGCTGAGCCTCGCGCCATCTCGAGGGCGTGTCCGAGCAGGCCAAAGCCGGTCACATCGGTGATCGCATGCACGCTTGCGTCCTCGGCGAGTTCTCCTCCGATCCGGTTGAGAAGGGTCGACGACGCAATCATCTCTTTATAGCCGCTGGGCGACAACGCCTGTTTTTTGATGGCAGCTGAATAGATCCCGACGCCGAGCCCCTTGGTCAGGATCAGTGCATCTCCCGGCCTGGCTCCCGAATTGCGCCGGATGTCCGCCGGCCGGCAGATGCCGGTCACGGCAAGCCCGTAGATAGGCTCCGGTGAATCGATCGAATGGCCACCCGCGACCGGTATCCCGGCTGCGGCGCAGATGTCGCGGCCGCCTTTGAGGATTTGCCGCACCGTATGCGTCGGCAATTTCTCGATCGGCATTCCGACGATGGCCAAGGCCATGATCGGCCGGCCGCCCATTGCATAGACGTCGGAAAGTGCATTGGCCGCGGCGATCCGTCCGAAATCATAAGGATCGTCCACCATCGGCATGAAAAAATCGGTGGTCGCAATCACGCAGGTCGCATCGTCGATCTGCCAAACGGCAGCATCGTCTCCAGTTTCGGTCCCAACAAGGAGCTGATTGAAGGGGCTGGGTTCAGCCTGCTCGGCAAGAAGCTGCTGAAGGACGGAGGGCGCCAGCTTGCAGCCGCAGCCGCCGCCATGGGCAAGGCTGGTCAGGCGCGGAGGTGCTTCGGTGATATCGCCCCGCAACGCGGGAGCCGTTTTCAACGCCACGCCCTACTCTAGGATCACGTTCCGAAGAGCGTCAATCTCATTTTCCTGCGCGAACCATTTGCCGACACTAATCTGCGCTCTAAATCTTTGACATTACGCCAATTCGGCTCAAAATGGCGTGCGTATCCCTTGGTTCTGGATGCCCTATGGGCGTGGAATTCGGGAGGAAATCCAGATGAACGTTGAACTCTCACGGCGCGCGTTCCTGCTTACCGCAGGCGCGGGTCTCGCCGGCACGACGTTGGGAGCTTTCGGCTTCGCCGACATCGAGGCCGCGCATGCGGCGGCGATACGGCCCTTCAAGCTCGCCACCACGGTCGAGACTCGCAACACCTGCCCCTACTGCTCGGTGGCCTGCGGCATCATCCTGTATTCGAAAGGCGACCTCAGGAAGGGCGAAAAGGCCGAGATCACCCATATCGAGGGCGATACCGACCATCCGACCAATCGCGGCACGTTGTGCCCCAAGGGATCGGCTCTGCTCGGTTTCGTGAAGTCTCCGACGCGGCTGCAGCATCCGATGGTCCGCAAGCCCGGGTCCGACAAGTTCGAGCCGATAGGCTGGGAGGACGCGCTCGACCGCATCGCCCGCCTGATGAAGGACGATCGCGACAAGAACTTCGTCGCGAAGAACAATGACGGCGTGACGGTCAACCGGTGGCTCACCACAGGCTTCCTCGCCGCCTCGGCTTCGACAAATGAAACCGCGTTCGTGACCTACAAGGTAGTCCGCAGCACAGGCATACTGGCGTTCGACAATCAGGCACGTGTCTGACACGGCCCGACGGTGGCGAGTCTCGCCCCAACATTCGGCCGCGGCGCAATGACCAATTCCTGGACCGACATCAGGAACACGGATCTTGTTGTGATCATGGGCGGCAATGCCGCCGAAGCCCATCCGTGCGGCTTCAAATGGGTTACGGAAGCCAAGGCCAACCGCGGGGCCAAGCTCATCGTCATCGATCCGCGCTTCACGCGCTCGGCCTCGGTGTCAGACGTCTATGCGCCGATCCGCCAGGGGACGGACATCGCCTTCCTGCTCGGGCTCATCAACTACTGTATCCAGAATGACAAGGTGCATTGGGACTATGTAAAGGCGTTCACCAACGCGCCCTATGTCGTCAAGCAGGGCTTCTCTTACAAGGACGGCTTGTTCTCCGGCTATGACGAGGCGAAGCGCGACTATGACAAGTCCGGTTGGGATTACGATATCGGACCCGACGGCTTCGCCGTCGTCGACGAAACCCTGGCCAATCCCCGTTGCGTCTGGAACCTGCTCAAGAACCACGTCGCGATCTATACGCCGGAGATGGTCGAACGCATCTGCGGCACCCCGAAGGAGAAATTCCTTCAGGTAGCCAAGATGGTTGCCGAAACGTCCGCGCCGAACAAGGCAATGACGTCGATGTATGCGCTCGGCTGGACGCAGCACTCTAAGGGTTCGCAGAACATTCGCGCCATGGCCATGCTGCAGCTCGTGCTCGGCAATATCGGCATTCGCGGCGGCGGCATGAATGCGTTGCGCGGCCATTCGAACATCCAGGGGCTGACCGATCTCGGGCTGATGTCGAACCTGCTGCCGGGTTATCTCACGGTGCCGACGCAGAAGGAGCCGGACCTCGCGACCTACATGTCGACGCGCGGCTTCAAGCCGCTGCGGCCGAACCAGATGAGCTACTGGCAGAACTACAAGAAGTTCTTCGTCAGCTTCCAGAAGTCGATGTGGGGTGATGCGGCAACGCCGCAGAACGACTTCGCCTATGACTATCTGCCGAAGCTCGATGTGCCGGGCTACGACCTGCTGCGTACTTTCGAGCTGATGCACCAGGGCAAGATGAACGGCTATTTCTGCCAGGGCTTCAACCCGCTGCAGGCGGCTCCGAACAAGAAGAAGGTGATAGAGTCCCTCTCGAAGCTCAAATTCCTCGTCATCATGGATCCATTGGACACGGAGACGGGCCGGTTTTGGGAGAACCACGGGCCGTACAATGATGTCGATCCGTCGAAGATTCAGACGGAAGTCTACCAGCTGCCCTCGACCTGCTTCGCGGAGGATGACGGCTCTCTGGTCAATTCGGGACGCTGGCTGCAGTGGCATTGGGCCGGCGGCACGCCCCCCGGCGAAGCCAAGCGCGATACCTGGATCATGGCGCAACTCCACCTGCGCCTGAAGGATCTCTACACCAAGGAAGGCGGTGCCTTCCCCGATCCGATCGTCAAGCTCAACTGGCCTTACGCCGATCCCGGCGACCCGAAGGCCGAAGAACTTGCGCAGGAGATCAACGGCAGGGCGCTTGCCAAGGTGACCGACCCGGCCGATCCGACGAAGGTGCTGGCCGAGGCCGGCAAGCTGCTGCCGGCCTTTGCCGCGCTGCGCGACGACGGCTCGACCGCCTGCGGCTGCTGGATCTATTCCGGCTGCTTCAACGAGAACGGCAACAACATGGCCCGGCGGGATACGAGCGATCCGGACGACGCCGGCTTCTATTCGAAATGGGCGTTCTCATGGCCCGCCAACCGCCGTATCCTCTACAATAGGGCGTCGGCTGACCTCACCGGAAAACCCTGGGACCCAAGCCGCAAGGTAATCGAATGGGATGGCCAGAAGTGGTCGGGCTACGACGTGCCCGACATTCTGCCTACCGCCAAGCCCGATCAGGTCGGCCCGTTCATCATGAATCCGGAAGGCGTCTCGCGCCTCTTTACCCGAACCATGATGCGCGACGGACCGTTCCCGGCGCACTACGAGCCGTTCGAGTCGCCGATCGTCAATCCGGTGGCGCCCAAAATCCGCGGCAATCCCGCGGCGCGGGTATTCCAAGGCGACATGACCCAGTTCGCCGAAGCAGCCTCGCCCGAGTTCCCCTATGCGGCGACCTCCTACCGGCTGACCGAGCATTTCCACTTCTGGACCAAGCACGTCATCGTCAATGCGGTGATCCAGCCGGAATTCTTCGTGGAGATTTCCGAACAGCTTGCGGCCGAGAAGGGCATCGCCAAGGGCGGCTGGGTGCGTGTCTGGTCGAAGCGCGGCTCGGTGGTGGCGAAAGCCATGGTGACCAAGCGGATCAGGCCGCTCACCTGCGACGGCAAAACCATTCATATCGTCGGCATACCTCTGCACTGGGGCTTCACCGGAGCGGCAAAGAAAGGCTTCGGCCCGAATATGCTCACTCCCTTTGTCGGCGACGCCAATATCGAGACCCCGGAGTACAAGGCGTTCCTGGTCAACATCGAGCCCGCACCGGGCCCGGCGGCATAGGAGGGGCAAGCGATGTTTCCTCCCCTTCCCAATCCATCGACGACGCAGACGGCCCCGCGTCTCTCCGAGAAGGACCTCATCCGCCGCTCGGCGTCGACCGTGCCCGCCCCGGAAAAGCAGCTGACGGAAGTCGCCAAGCTCATCGATGTCTCAAAATGCATCGGCTGCAAGGCCTGCCAGACCGCCTGCATCGAGTGGAACGACACGCATCCGGAGGTCGGCGTCTTCGCCGGCGCTTTCGAGAATCCACCCGACCTCACGCCGGACATGTTCACGCTGATGCGCTACAGCGAATGGGACAACCCCGAGACCAACGAACTCGAATGGCTGATCCGCAAGGACGGCTGCATGCACTGCGCCGATCCGGGCTGCCTCAAGGCCTGTCCGGCGCCGGGGGCGATCGTGCAATATTCGAACGGCATCGTCGATTTCGTCCATGAGAACTGCATCGGCTGCGGCTACTGCATCAAGGGCTGCCCGTTCAACATCCCGCGCATCTCCAAGGTCGACCACACGGCCTACAAATGCACGCTCTGCTCCGACCGCGTGGCGGTCGGTCAGGGTCCGGCTTGTGCTAAAGCCTGCCCGACGCAGGCTATCGTCTTTGGCACCAAGGATGAGATGAAGGGTTGGGCCGCCAAGCGGGTGGAGGACTTGAAGTCGCGCGGCTTCGTCAATGCCGGCCTCTACGATCCGCCGGGCGTCGGCGGGACACATGTAATGTATGTGCTTCATCATGCCGACAAGCCGGAGATCTATAGCGGCCTGCCCAAGGACCCGAAGATCAGTCCGCTGGTCGAGGCGTGGAAAGGTGTGACCAAATATGCAGGCCTCACGGTGTTGGGCGTGGCGGCCGGCGTCGGCTTACTCCACCATTTGATCATGGGACCGAACAGGGTAACCGAGGCGGATGAGGAGCACGCCGAAGAGCTGACTGGAGGCGACAGCCATGGCCGCCGATGACCTCAAGCCGAACGAACAGGTCCATCCCGGCAAGCCGGTGATCGTGGACCGCTACACGGTGGGGGCACGGATCAACCACTGGATCACTGCGGCGAGCCTGGTCCTGCTCGCCCTGTCCGGCCTTGCGATGTTCCACCCGAGCCTGTTCTTCCTGTCCGGCCTCTTCGGCGGGGGTCAGTTCACACGCTTCATCCATCCCTGGATCGGCGTCGTGCTCTTCTTCAGCTTCCTTGGACTTTTCCTTCGGTTCTGGAAGGCCAATTTATGGAGACGCGAGGACGGGACGTGGCTCGGCCGTTTTCGCGACGTGCTGGCCAACCACGAGGACAATGTTCCGGAGGTCGGCAAATACAATGCCGGCCAAAAACTCGTCTTCTGGTCGATGTCGGTGCTGATTGTGATCCTCATCTCCAGTGGGCTGGTGGCATGGGATCAATATTTCTCCCAGTATACGACAATCGACCAGAAGCGCGTGGCCATACTAGTCCACTCCATCGCGGCCGTCGCGATCATCGGCGTCTGGATCGTCCATTTCTACTCGGCCATCTGGGTACGCGGTACCATTCCGGCCATGACGCGCGGGCGGGTGACCGGCGGTTGGGCCTGGCGGCATCACCGCAAATGGCTGCGGGAGCTCGTCACCATATCGAGCAAGGAAACAGGATCATCGGGATCTAAGCCCGCCGAATAGGGCGGGCCCTGGTCGGATGACTTTCCCGCCCTAGCTTTGTGTTTGCACATGATTATTTGTGCCGGTCAGGCAACCACGTGACCCGTGTGGTTCGTGAGGCTCGAATGCCAAGACAGATCATTCCGGCCGGTTCCGACCCCACCGCCATAGGCGAGGTCTCCGCCCCTCCCTTTGCCCGCCTTCCAGAGCCTGCAAGTCTGTTTTCTCATCGCGCGCGGCGGTGGAACGTGCTGGCGGCAGGCCATGATTTGGGTCCCTATTTTCGTTTTCTTGCCGCTCTCGCGGATGTGCAGCACCGAATTCAGGAGGACCTGGCGCAGCCAGAGATGCCTGATGGCGCTGCGCGCGAGCGCGCGCGCAGCTTTGGAATGCCGCCGCTCGACCGCAACAGCCTGGCGCTCGACATGGCCACCCAGACGCTCGACCGCCTGGTCGCCGCGGCGTCGGAGATCGAGAAGCCGAGCGCCGCGGCCGATGCGCTGGACCGTTTGAGGCAGGCCACTCCAGCGAAGCGGGCTGGCATGGTGCGCAATGTGCTCGCCGGTGCGATCCCAATGGAGGCGCTCGCCGAGCACATCTATGCCGCGGCCGCGCTGCAGGTTCACTTCGCCCGTCTCGCCACCCGACTGGACGCCCCTGCCCTGGTGCCGGTAGGCGAAGGCGCATGCCCCGCCTGTGGATCCCCGCCGGCATCCTCGATCATTGTCGGCTGGCAGAGGGCCCATGGGTCGCGCTTCTGCGCATGCTCGCTGTGCGGCACGTTGTGGAACTATGTGCGCATCAAATGCACGTTGTGCGGCTCCACCAAGGGCATCGGCTATCAGGAGATCGAGGGCGGGCCGGGAACGGTGAAGGCCGAGACCTGCGATTCCTGCGGCTGCTATGTGAAGATCCTGCATCAGCACAAGGATCCCGATCTCGACCCAATCGCCGACGATGTGGCGACGCTTGGCCTCGACATGCTCGTGCGCGAAACCGGCTATCGCCGCGGATCGTTCAATCCGTTCCTGATCGGCTATTGAGGGTGCGATGTCCGATCTGCCCGCAAGCCGCCTGCGTGATCTTCCCTCGGTCGATCGAGTGCTGAAGACGCCGCCCGCGGCTGCGGCGGTCGAGCGCTTCGGGAAGCAGTCCACGACCCGCGCCATCCGCGATGCGCTCGAAGAAGCGCGGGTGGCGTGCCGCACCGGGGCCGCGGTGCCTGATTCGTGCGACCTTGCTGTCGCCGCGCTTGTCCGGCTCAAGACCGCCGCGCACCCATCGTTGCGCCCGGTTTTCAACCTGACCGGCACTGTGCTGCACACCAATCTCGGCCGCGCGCTGATTGCGGGCGAAGCCGCCGAGGCGGTGCACGCCGCCATGCGCGAGGCAGTGGCGCTCGAGTTCGATATCGGGACTGGCAGACGCGGCGAACGTGACGATCATCTGCGCACGCTCATATGCGAACTCACCGGGGCCGAGGACGCGACAATCGTCAACAACAACGCGGCCGCGGTCCTGCTCGTCCTCAACACGCTTTCGCTTGGCCGCGAAGCCATCGTGTCGCGAGGTGAGCTGATCGAGATCGGCGGCGCGTTCCGCATGCCGGACATCATGGTCCGCGCGGGCGCGAAGCTTGTTGAGGTCGGGACCACGAACCGTACCCATCCCGGGGACTATCTGTCGGCTATTGGTTCGGCGACGGGGCTCGTGTTCAAGGTGCATACGTCGAACTACCGGATCGAGGGGTTCACGGCGCAGGTCTCGGCGCGTGAGCTTTCGGCAATCGCCCGAGAGCGCGGCGTGCCTCTCGTCCACGACCTCGGCTCGGGCACGCTCATCGACCTTACCCAATATGGCCTCAGGCATGAGCCGACCGTGGGCGAGGCGATCGCGGACGGCGCCGATCTCGTCACTTTCTCGGGCGACAAGCTGCTCGGAGGGCCGCAGGCAGGTTTCATCGTCGGCAGGAAGGATCTTGTTGCCGAGGTCAACCGAAACCCGATGAAGAGGGCGCTTCGCGTAGATAAGCTCCGCCTGGCCGCGCTGGAGGCGACGCTGAAGCTCTATCGCAACCCGGACCGGCTGGCCGAGCGTTTGCCGACCCTGAGGCTGCTCGCACGCCTCGCCGTCGATATTGCCGCGCAGGCCCAGCGGCTGGCTCCCTTGCTTTCCAATGCTCTGGGCGATCAATTTGCGGTGCAGGCGATGGAGTGCCGCAGCCAGGTCGGATCGGGCGCAATGCCGCTCGATACCTTGCCCAGCGCCGGGCTCGCCCTCAGCCCCCATTCAGGGAGCGGCCAGGCTCTCGAAGCGCTTGCAGCCGCGTTGCGGGCGCTGCCTGTTCCGGTGATCGGGCGGGTCGAAAAGCGGGCGCTCGTGCTTGATCTGCGTTGCCTTGAAGACGAAGCCGCGTTTGTGGCCAATCTCGCAAACTTCACTCTGGGAGGAGATGGTGGTGCGGTGGCTTGATCATCTTGCGCGCAAGCCCGCCCCGACACCTGTAGCCGACCAGTTGGCGGCCGCCCTAGACGCCGCCAAACGGGGCGACTACGCCACAGCTCTCGGGATTTGGGAGCCGCTGGCGCGGTCCGGATCGGCGCGCGCCCAAAACAATATCGGCGCCTGCTTCGCCGAGGGGCTTGGCGTCGAGCGTGACCGCAGTCTTGCCGTCCGCTGGCTGGCGCTCGCCGCCGAAGCCGACGATGCGGTCGGGCAGCGGAACCTCGCCTCCCTCTGTTTCCGTGGCGAAGGCGTCGAACAGAACTACCGCCGCGCGGCCGAGCTCTATCGGGCCGCGGCGGAGCAGGGCGACGGACCGGCGCAGGACATGCTGAGCTGGATGCTGCTTGAGGGGGAGATGATCGAGCCCGACATTGCCGAGGCGCGGCGCTGGGCACTGGCCGCCGCCAAGCAAGGGATCGCATCGGCGATGACCCGTGTTGGCATGCTCTATCACGATGCGCTCGGCGTCCCGCGCGATCCTGCCCAAGCGGTCCGCTGGTGGCGCAAGGCTGCGTTGCGCGGCGACGCGGACGGTCAGGCCATGCTCGGCGCCGCCTGCCATCTTGGGGCCGGCGTTCCCGCCGATGCAATCGAAGCCTATGCCTGGCTGCTGCGTGCGCAAGCAGGCGGCAGCGCTCTGGCAGGCCGGTACCTGGACGCGGCGCGCGCCGCGCTGACCGCGGACGATATCGCCGAGGCCGTGCGCCGCGCCGCGCTGCCGCTCGAGGAGCTCGCGCCATGATCGTCGGCACGGCGGGGCATGTCGATCACGGCAAGACGGCGCTGGTGCAAGCACTGACAGGCGTCGACACGGACCGACTAAAGGAAGAGAAGGCACGCGGCATGACGATCGATCTCGGCTTCGCCTATCTTCCGACGCCGAGCGGGGACATCGTCGGGTTCGTAGACGTTCCGGGCCACGAGCGCTTCGTGCATACTATGGTTGCCGGCGCCAGCGGTATCGATTTCGTGATGCTGGTCGTGGCGGCCGACGACGGCGTCATGCCGCAGACGGGTGAACACCTGGCGATCGTCGATCTCCTTGGGGTCAGGCGCGGGCTGGTCGTGCTCTCGAAGTGCGATCTGGCCGACCCGGCACGACGCGCAGCCGTTAGCGCGGACGTCAGCGCCGCCCTCGCCGGCACCGGCTTGGAAAAGGCTGAGGTCATTCCGGTCTCTACCGTTACCGGCGAAGGCATCGATGACCTTCGACGCCTGCTGTCCGAAGAGGCATCGCGCTTCGCCGGGCGCCCGGCCGCGGGCCGCTTTCGACTGGCGGTCGACCGCTGCTTTACCCTGCATGGCATCGGTACCGTCGCAACTGGCACCGTCCTCTCAGGTTGCATTGATGTCGGCGACAGCGTGGTGGTAAGCCCGCCAGGGCTTGCCGCGCGCGTTCGCTCGATCCACGCTCAGGACCGCGTGGCAGAGCGTGGCCGAGCCGGAGATCGCTGCGCGCTCTGTCTGACCGGCGACGGCGTTGGCAAGGAGGCGATCCGCCGCGGAGACGTGATCCTCGATCCCGCGCTTCACGCGCCGGCGGATAGGATCGACGCCGAGTTGCGCCTGCTGCCCCGCGAGCCAAGGCCGATCGGGCAGTGGTTCCCGGTGCGGCTCCATCACGCCGCGGCCGAGGTCGGGGCGAGAATCGTGCTTCTCGGCGACGAACCTGTAGCGCCGGGCAGCACGGCCAAGGTCCAGATCGTTTTGGAGAGCCCGATCGCCGCAGCGGCCGGCGACGCCTACGTGGTGCGCGACACCTCCGCCCGGCGAACCATAGGCGGCGGACGCTTCATCGACCTCAGGGCCCCGAGCCGGAAGCGCCGCTCACCGGATCGGCTGGCCATGCTCGAAGCATTCGCCATCGCGGCACCGGAAAAGGCCGTCGCTGCGCTGCTCGACACGCCGCCCCACTATCTGGAGCTCGCGGCCTTCGCACGCGATCGGGCGCTCGGCGCTGGCGAGGTCGCGAGCCTGATCGATCGTCTTGGTCTTGTCACGATTCCCGTCGGGGAGACGCAGTTCGCGGTCTCGACGGTGCGTTGGGCTCGGTTCAGGCGCGACCTGGGCTCAATCCTGGAGGCCTTTCATGCCGGCAACCCGGATTTGCCGGGCATCGGAATGGAAAAGCTGCGCCTTCACCTCGATCCCTGTCTTCCTGCGCCGGCTTTCGCTGCCGCGATGCGAAGCCTGGTACGCGCCGGTCAGATCGAGCTTGACGGCGCCTGGATACGGCTTCCGGGACATCAGGTCCGTCTCGCGGCAAGGGAAGAGGCTCTCTGGCGTGAGATTGAATCACGACTAGCCGGCCGGGTGAAATTCCATCCCCCAAGAGTGCGCGATATCGCAAGCGAGCTTGCCCGGCCGGAAGCGGAAATTCGCAAGGTCCTGAAGCTCTCCGGACGCATCGGCATGGTGCATGAGGTTGCGCACGATCACTTCTTCCTTCACTCGGCGCTGGGCGAGATCGTTGGGATCGTCTGCGATTTGGCGGCCGAGCACGACGGACGGTTCAGCGTCGCACAGTTTCGCGACAGTGCGGGCAGCGGGCGCAAGGTTGCCGTCCACATCCTCGAATTCCTCGACCGGCACGGCGTCACCTTGCGACGCGGTGACTTGCGGCGCATCAACAAGCATCGCCTGGACCTGTTTCGCCGTCAGGACGACAGTGGGCCGCCAATCACGAAAGCTTCTGGAGGAGCATCGTCCCCGGTGGGGCGTCCGGACTTCAAATCCGGGAGGGGCCGCGAGCCGGTCCTTGGTGGGTTCGACTCCCACTCTCTTCCGCCATCCTCTTAGAGTTGGCCCCGGAACTGTGCGGATCTTTTCGAGGAGACGACGCGATGCCAACACCTTTTCTGCTTGAACTGAAGACCGCCGCCGAGTCCGCCAAAGCTGTGGAGACGAGCTTCCGGCAGGAGGCAGCAAGGCAGATCGCAGTTCTGGAACAGGATCGCGCATTTGCTTTCCGGCGGCTCCATTTCATGCAGATGATCGCCGATGTGATGGCGCCGGCCGAAAGTGAGGAAATCGCCGTTGCGAGCGCCTTCGCCGCCTTGCGCACGCGCCTCGGCTGGGACGCAGACAGCGAGACGCATTCGGAGGTGATCTCGCATTTTGCGCCGGTTGCGCTGGCTATGTTCCGGCACACGAGCGGGAACCATTCCGCCAATATCCGTGCCGCGCTCGCGGATTTCGAGCAGTGGTACTGCGAAGCCCGAGGCTCCGTTTTTTGGACCCTGTTCGAGCAGCAGATGCCGGACACGCCCGTCGTCGACTTTTGAAGAATGGCATGGCGTCCGATCGCACTCAGGACCGTTGCAAGCACGAGACGTCGGCCTCGCCGCCGGCCTGTTAGTCCCCATTTGATGGAACAATAGTGCCCAGCATTTGTTGCCATTGCGGCGGTGGGCCTTGGAACCAGCGGGAGATTGTGGTCACTGTGTCCGCCAGTCATACTCTTGCCGGAACCCAAGGACGTCGCGTAGCTTCCGGTTGGAGATCGGTCCTTCGAATGTGCCCATGGCGCGGGTGACCGGTATGTTGGGCGCATGCTTGCTGAGAAACTCCGCCGTCGGCAATTCAGACACGATGGTGTCGTTGACGGCGTTGAATATCTGGAATCCCAAGCCGTCCCTCTCGACGCACAGGTCAACGATCTGACCGAGATCGCGGACGTCCATATAGGTCCAGGCGTCGCGCCGCCGCTTCGAGGGATCGGCCAGGAATTCCGAAAAGCGGGCATAGTCCTTCGGCTCGACGACGCCACCGATCCGCAGGGCATAAATGTCGGCTCCGGTGCGGGAGGCGAAAGACCGCGCGATCTTCTCGCCCAGCAGTTTGGAAAGGCCGTAGCTGTCGGTCGGATCGGCGTCGTAGTCCTCGTCCATCGGAAACGACTTGAAATCGCGTTCGCCTTCGGCAAAGCAGACGCCATAGACCGTCTCGCTGGAAGCTGTGACGATTTTGCGTATGCCGAGCTTGGTGGCGGCCTCGACCACATTGTAGGTCGACTGCACATTGGCGGCGAACATGGCGTTGTCCGGCCTCAGGAATATCCGTGGGAGCGCCGCGAAATGGACCACGGCATCGACCGGACGGCGGCCCTTGCCGCCGAAATATTCATTGAATCCGAAATGCAGCGTCAGTGCATTGTAGGCTTCGCCGGCATCCGCAAGGTTGGTAATGACAGTATCGACCCCGGGCATATCCAGCGGCGTCAGGTCGAGGTTGAGAACCTGATGCCCGCGCTTGAGAAGGTAAGGTATGACGTGGCGGCCGATCTTGCCGCTGCCGCCGGTGAAAACGATCCGCTTGCCCATGGCCTCCTCCTGACGGTCTCTTTTTGCCGAGCAGCGCAGTGCCCGGCCAGAAGAGTCTCCATCCGATCATCCGCTATTCAAAAATGCCGAAGCCAGGAACCGCGTGCTTGCGCACACCCTCCATGTTGAGCTCGACGCCGATGCCGGGCATGTCGGGCACCGCGATATGACCGTCCTCGACGATGGACCCTGCGCCGTTCGGCGGGCGGACATAGCTGTCCCAGGCGTCCCGTTCCTCGAGTGCGTGCCATTCCAGCACCAGGAAGTTCGGCACGCTGGCGCAGACATGGCAGGTCGCCATCGTGCCCAGCGGCGTCGACACCAGATGCGGCGCGAAGGGCACATAATACATCTCGGCGAGGTTGGCGATCTTGCGGCTTTCCGCTAGGCCACCGCATTTCGGCACGTCGGGCATGACGACGTCGGCACCGTAATTCTGGAACAGCTCGCGGAAACCCCAGCGCAGATAGAGGTTTTCACCGACGCAGATCGGCGTCTTGGTCCGCATGCGGATTTGCTTCAGGGCCTCGACATTTTCCGCCGGGATCGGCTCTTCGAGCCACAGAAGATTGAAGCGCTCCATCTCGGCGGCGATGCGGCTGGCGCTCAGCACATCGTAGCGCGCATGCAAATCGATGCAGAGATCGACGTCGGGACCAACAGCGTCGCGCACTGCCGCCACGCGTTCCACCATGAACCGGAGTTCCGCGCCGTTGATAGTGTGGTTCATCCGGTCGAATTTCGTTGGATGGTGCAGATTGTCGATATCGAACTTAAGCGCCGTGAAGCCCTCCGCAACCATCCGGCGGGCGCGGGCCGCGCATCCCTGCGGCAATCCCGATTCGTCATCGCCGTCGCCGCAATCGGCATAGAGCCTTATCCGGTCACGGAACTTGCCGCCAAACATGCGGTAAAGCGGCTGGCCGGCGGCTTTCGCCGCCACGTCCCACAGCGCCATTTCGAGTCCGGTGAGCGCGATGAGAAAGACGCCGGCCTGCGCGCCGGAGAAGACATGATCGCGGCGGATCTTGTCCCAGCAGTATTCGACATTGCGCGGATCCTGGCCGATCAATTCCGACTTCAGCTCCGAAATCAGCCCAACGATTGCGGCCGCGCCGGCATCAGGGTTGGCTTCGCCATAGCCGGAGATGCCGGCGTCCGTATCGATCCGGATCAGGGTCGCCTTGCCGTGATAGGCGACGACCGCTGTCTTGATATCCACGATCTTCATCGGATCCTTCTCCCCGTAATGGCGTCGCACTTACAGCACACATTCTGTGCGGAAACTTGTCTAATAAGCATACAAGATTGCGCAACGAGGCGTAAACCCCCTTTGAGAGATTTTGCGTCAACCGCCTTAGAGCCTTCCGCCTTACCTTGAATTATTTGAGAAATTTGTGGTTCTGGGCGACGAATTGCGATCCCGAACAACACACTTGTTAGACGAGTATATAAGCGTATAAATTGGGACGGCAGGGGCATGCGCATATATGCCGCCAATCGGGAGGAACAGGATGCAAAAGCGACAGCTGGGATCGTCGCCGGTCAAGGTATCGGAAATCGGCCTTGGGACTTGGGGCATGTCGGGCGCGTTTTGGGGCGCGGCCGACGATAAGGAATCGACCCGGGTGATCCGACGCGCGCTTGAGCTTGGCGTCACGCTGATCGATACGGCCGAGGCCTATGGACACGGCCATGCCGAGGAAGTCGTCGGCGAGGCGCTGGCCGGCCGCCGCGACAAGGCCGTCATCGCGACCAAGGTCGCGCCCAATCATCTGGAACCCGCCGCGATAGAGGCGGCGCTGGACGGTTCGTTGAAGCGCATGCGGACGGACTATGTCGACGTTTATTTCGTCCACTGGCCGAACTCGGATTTTCCGATTGGCCCGACCATGGAGATGATGGAGCGGCTGCGCGCATCAGGACGGATCAAGGCGGTCGGCGTCTCGAATTTCAGCACCGCCGACATGGACAGCGCCCGCCAGCATGGCGTCATCGACGTGCTGCAGCCACCCTACAATATGCTCTGGCGCGAGGTTGAGGCCGAAACGCTGCCTTATTGCCGCAAGCATAATATCGGCGTGATGCCCTATAGTGGCCTGGCTCAGGGACTGCTCACCGGCACGCTGTCGCCGGACACGAAATTCGTCGAGGGCGATGAGCGGCGCACAACCGTGCTGTTCCAGCCGGGCACCTATGAGCGGGCGGTGAATGCCGTCGACCTCCTCAAACCGATCGCGGCGCGCTACGACAAGACGGTTCCGCAGCTTGCGATCCAATGGCTCACCAGCAGGCCAGGCATCAGCTCGCCGCTGGTCGGCGCCCGCACCGTCAAGGAGCTGGAGGAAAATGTCGAGAGCGCCGGCTGGACGATTTCCGATGCGGACATTGCCGCTATCGACAGGATCACCGCGCCGATCTGGGCGGAAATCAAGGACAAGGGCGACATGTTCGGTTTCCGCGCCCGCCAGCGACAGGAACAACAAGCGAAAAGAGCTTAGAAAGTCCACTTTTCAGGGTTGCTACACGTCAATCCGTGTCCTCCCGACACGCCGCGGCGCGGCCAGCGCAAATGCTGGCTGCGCCGCTCCTTCACCGCGGCAGGCCGACCGCGGTGGTTTTCTTGAGGTGCCGGCGCATCGCTTCTTCGGCCCGCTTTTCATCGCGCGCCACGAGCGCCTCGTATATCGCCCTGTGCATTTCGGTTGCGGAGGGCAGGGCGTGCGGCATCTGGTTGCTGATGCGCCTGCTCGCCATCTGCCACCACCGGGACGAATACATGAAGCGGTCGAGAATCCTGTTTCGCGCCGCCCGGCAAATCTCCATGTGAAAGTCCAAGTCGAGCTTCAGATAGGCGTCCGGATTGTCCTCGCTTGCCGACATTGCCGCCAGCAAGGTGCCAAGACGCTCGAGATTTTCCTTGGTCATATGCTTGGCCGCGATGGCGGCGATGGCCGGTTCGATGATGATCCGCGTCGCGTGCGCTTCGGCTAGGATCTCGCGCATCTGCTCATGCGGCAGCCAGTCGATGAGCAATGGGCTGAGATAGTCCCACTCTTCGGCCGGGCGCAGCACCACGCGCCGTCCCTGGGCGATCTCGATCATATCCAGCGACGCCAGGATCTTCAGCGCCTCCCGCGCGACCGCGCGCGAGACCCCGAATTCCTGAAGGATCTGCTGTTCCGACGGCCCCTGGGCGCCCGCGACACCGCTGGCAGCGATGCGTCGCGCAAGCACGCCCGCCACCTGCTTGGGCAAAGTTTGAAGCTTGACCTCGACGGTATCCATCATTAACATCCACTTGTCTGATAAGCTTATAGGCTGATAGCTAGATATGCAGTCAACTTATCTCATAAAAACGCTCACTAGCCTATAACAAGGCCTGCGGGAAGGGAGGATCGAGCGGTGCAAGTGCCGTTCCCTGTTGCCGCCGTCCGCGATCACGATCGATACGCCTTCGCAAACCGATCGAGGCGTGTTGGAGCGCAAGTGCCCTGTCGCCCGGAGGCTCGCAAACGACGTCCGGGAACCGATCCAGGAAATTCCGCGGCGGGAGGAGCAGGCCGCCATGGATTGTCGAGGCTGAGGTCGGCCGTCCCTGGATGGCCGACCAATCAAACCAAGGAGGAGATTGTGATGTCCGTAAACTTATCGAGACGCAAATTCCTGGCCGCGAGCGCGGCAGTGACAGCCGGCTCGCTTGCCGCGCCGTGGATTGCCAAGGCAGAGGCTAAAGAGATCACCGCATTGCTGATCACCGGCGGTCCGCTCTATCCGAAATACTGGGAGAAGATTGTTCAGGATTTCACCGCCAAGACCGGCATTAAGGTTCGCTACGACCTCCTGGAATTCACGCCTTTGACGGCGAAGGTGGTCACATTGAGCGCGGCAAAGTCGAGCCAGTACGACGTCTACAGCACCCACACGGCGCAGATCGATTCCTACTTCAACCATTTCGCGCCGCTGAACAGCTATTTCAGCGACTCAGAACTGGCGGAGTTCTATCCCGTCGCGGTCAAATACCTGCGCGATCCCAAGACGGGAAATCTGGCGGCCATTCCACGCAACATGGATGCGCGCGTTCAATATTACCGCAGCGACATCTACCAGGAGAAAGGCCTGAAGCCGGCCGAGACCTGGGAAGAACTCGTCGATGTCGGCCTGAAACTCACCGGCAACGGCCACTATGGCCTTGTCGTGCCCGGGCAGGGCGACCCCGCGCAACGCACCTTCAGCGACCTGCTCTGGCAGGCAGGCGGCGACTGGGTCGACCAAGCCAACAAGCCGGCCTTCAATTCCGAAGCCGGAATCAAGGCCCTGACCTTTTACCGCGATCTGATCCAGAAGCACAAAATCGTGCCGCCCGACGCGGTCGGCTATCAATGGAACGAGAACTCGACCGAATTCTCATCCGGCACGGTCTATGCCACTTTCGATTGGCCGGGCGCCTTCGCCACCCTGTCCAATCCGGAAACCTCGCGCATCGTCGGCAAATGGTCGACGGCGCCCTATGTGCGGGACAAGGCGGCGATCTCATGCGCCATCTCGCATGCCATGGCGCTGAACGGCCAGTCCGGCCGCAAGGAACCCGCCGTCGAGTTCATCAAATACACGGTCAGTACCGACGCCCAGCGGCTGCAGTTCGACCAGTTCACCAACTTCCCGAGCAGCCAGAGCCTGGCCAAGGAAGTGATCGCCGCGGCGAAGGGGCCGCAGGCCACATGGCTGCAGCAACTCGAGACAACGATCGCGAACGGCAAGGAATGGCCCAAGCTCGCCGGCTTCTCGAAGGTCTGCACCTTGATGTTCTCGGCTATCGAGCAAGCCCTGTCCGATCAGGTTTCGCCCGCCGACTCGCTCAACCAGGCGGCGACGGAAGCGGAAGAGATCATGCGTCGGGCCGGAGCTTACGACTGAGAATGTCGGCCGTCGCGCAGCACCAGGCGCCAGGGCGCCGGCGACGTTCGCCGCTGCCCTACACCTGGCAGAGAGGCTACCTGCTGGCGAGCCCGGCGCTCCTCGTCATGCTGGCCATCCTCATCTATCCGCTCGGATACTCCTTCATCATGAGCTTCTTCCGCTGGGATCTGAGCGGCTCGGCGCCATTCATCGGGACGGGAAACTACACCGACGAGCTCTTTGGCCGCCAGTTCAACCAGGCGCTGCGAAACCAGACCATTTTCAGCGTCGTTTCCATCACGATCGAAGTGGTGGCCGGCATGGCGATCGCGGTGCTCGTCAACGGCAAATTGCGCGGCATGCGGCTTGCGCGCACCTTGCTTTTGGTTCCGCCGATGATTGCGCCTGCCGTCGTCGGCCTGAACTTCCGCTGGCTGTTCAATACCCAATACGGCTTGGTCGATGCGCTGCTGCGCATGTTCAACCTGCCTGACATTCCGTGGCTCAACCACCCGACCTGGGCGCTCGTCTCGGTGATCGTCGCCGACGTCTGGCAGAACACGCCGCTGATGGTGCTTCTGTTCCTCGCCGGCCTACAATCCCTGCCGCAGGAGCCGCTCGAGGCAGCCACGGTGGATGGCGCGACGCCATGGCAGCGCTTCTGGCACATCGTCCTGCCGCTGATGCGCCCGGTCATCATGATCGCGCTGATGCTGCGCATCATCGACACCTTCCGCACCTTCGACGTCGTCTGGTTGATGACGCAGGGCGGCCCGGGCGGCGCTACCAACCTGCTGACAGTTTATTCCTACCTGCTGGCATTTCAGGCGGTGGATTTCGGACACGCGGCCGCGGTCTCCTACATCGCGCTGGGCATGTCGCTGTTCGTGCTCGGCCTCCTCTACGGAGTGCCGTGGCTTATTGCGAAACGGAGGGCGATATGACCGAAGCCATCTTCGTCGGCGCGCGCACCAGGCCAAAGCGGCGGCGGCGCCGGTTCACCGCGGAGATCGCCGGTCAGTATTTGGCGCTGGTCCTGACCGTCGCGCTCACCGTCTTCCCGCTGGTGTGGCTGTTCCTGACCTCGATCCGCAGTTCGGCCGACATCTTCTCGGTCCCGGTGCACATCATCCCCGAGACCGCGACGATGACGCAGTATGTCTCCGTTTTCGCCCAGTACGACACGATGGGCTATGTGTGGAACACCGTCATCGTCTCGGTGGCGACGGTCGTCCTCGTCCATCTGCTTGCCATCCCGTGCGCCTATGCGCTGTCACGCTTCAAGATGCCGGGCGCCATGCTGATCTTCGGGCTGCTTTTGATCATGCGCATGATCCCGGTCATTGCGCTTGCCATCCCGCTCTTCGCCGTGTTCGCCGCCATGGGCCTGCTCGACACCGTCTGGGCGCTGATTCTCAGCCATACGGCGGCCAAGCTGCCTGTCGCCATCTGGCTGCTTCTGGGCTTCATTCAGGATGTGCCGAAAGAGATCGAGGAGGCAGCCCAGTCGGACGGCGCCGGCACCGTGCGCACGCTGGTCCAGATCGTCGCGCCGCTGATTGCGCCCGGCATCGGCGCCAGCGCCGTCATCACCTTCCTCTTCACCTGGAACGACCTGCTGCTCGCCTTGACCCTGACCTCGAGCAAGGCCGCGCAGACGCTGCCGGTCGGGCTCACCAATTTCGTCTCTCAGTTCGGCATCGACTGGGGCGCCATGTCGGCTGCCGGCGTGCTCATGGTCATCCCGACTTTGGTATTCGTCTGGTTTGCCCAGGGACTGCTGGTCAAAGGCCTTACGACCGGCGCCGTTCGCGGCTGAGTAGCGGACATGGACCACAGGGCGCTCGACGGCTTCGCTGGGCGTTGAACGCACTGAGTGACGATCGATGAGGTTAGAACCCTCACCGCACATTGGAGGAAACGAAATGGAAGCTGACCAGATACCGGTGATATCCGACATTTCCCGGCCGCCACGAGAACTGGTCGACGCGCTGGCGGCGATCGGTTCGGCCACACTGGCCAGCGAGCTTTACCACAAGATGGGCATTCGCGATCCGCAAATCCGTGGGCCGCGTCCGCTGAGGCTCGGCAGCACGGCGGCGGGGCCGGCCCTGACCCTCCAGTGCATGCCAAAGCGCGAGGATCTGTACAACGAGGCGGAGTATGAGGAGCCGGAGCGGCAACTGCACCGACACGTGCTCTATCCCACCCAGCCTGGCGACATGGTGGTGGTCGACGCCCGCGGCGATCTGGGCAGCGGCATTTTCGGCGAGATGATGCTGACCTATTTCGCCGGGCGTGGCGGAGCCGGCGTCGTCGTCGACGGCTGCATTCGTGATTCCGCCCAGGCGGCGGCACTCGACATAGGCATCTGGGTGAGAGGCGTCACGCCGAATTTCCACGCCCAGACCAATATTGTTCCATTCGCCGTAAACGTTCCAATCGCCTGCTCGAACGTGCTGGTGATCCCGGGCGACATCATCGTGGCGGACGACGATGGCGTGGTCGTCGTGCCGGTCGGCCTGGCCCCCAAACTGGTCGAACTCGCGGGCGCGCACATCGAATGGGAAGAGTTTTCGCGCTTGCGGCTCGCGCAAGGAGGAGACCTGCGGAAATACTACCCGTTGAGCCCCGAGGGCGAGGCTGAATACCGCACATGGCGGCAGGCTCAACGAAAATGAGCTGTGCCGCTACGGGAGAAGAATAGGTGTCTGCAATCGAGATAGAACAGCTCGGCAAGAGCTTCGGGGCGGTGGAAGTTCTGCACGACGTCAACATCGAGATCGCCAGCGGCGAGTTCGTGGTCCTGGTCGGTCCGTCGGGTTGCGGCAAGTCAACGCTGCTGCGCATAATCGCGGGACTCGAAGAGCATACGACCGGCGAGATCCGCATCGGCGGACGCGTCGTCGACGAGATGCCGGCCAAGTCGCGCGACATAGCCATGGTGTTCCAAAGCTATGCCCTCTATCCGCATATGAGCGTGGCCGACAATATGAGCTTCGCGCTCCGGCTGGCCAAGGTTCCCCGGGAAGAGATCGTCTCCAGGGTGAAGGCGGCGGCCGAAATCCTCGGTCTGCAGGACCTGCTCGGCCGCATGCCGCGTCAACTGTCCGGCGGCCAGCGCCAGCGTGTCGCCATGGGCCGCGCGATCGTCCGCGACCCCTCAGCCTTCCTGTTCGACGAGCCGCTCAGCAATCTCGATGCCAAGTTGCGCGTGAAGATGCGTGCCGAGATCAAGAAGCTGCACCAACGGCTGGGGCGAACCAGTATCTACGTCACGCATGACCAGACCGAGGCGATGACGCTCGCCGACCGCATCGTGGTCCTGAACAAGGGCCGCATCGAACAGATCGGCACCCCCTTCGAACTCTACGAGAACCCGGCCAATCTGTTCGTCGCAGGCTTTATCGGCTCGCCGGAAATGAATCTCATCAACGGTCGCATCCAGAGTGGCGCATTCATCGCGGAGCAGGGCCTACGCCTGCCCTTGCCTCACGTGGCAGGGGTGGGGGACAGGCAAGGTGTGGTTTACGGGATTCGTCCTCAGCACATCGCTGTCGGTGGAAGCCATTCAAAGGCGAAAGTCCAGGTGGTCGAGCCGACCGGCGAAGCGCAGGAAATCACCTTGACCGCCGATGGCGTCGACCTGATGGCGGAGATCCGGGACCGGCCGCCCTTCAAGCCGGATCAGGAGGTCGATCTGGAGATCATGGTGAATAAGGTGCACCTGTTCGATGCCGAGAGCGGCAGGAGGATAAACTAACGGCCCATACTCTCCGAGCCACCTCTACCTCCGCATGGCAACGCGGCCTCGAAACGGCTGGTGGTCGCCCTTGGCTCCCGAAAACAGTCTGACACAGGCGGCGGCGCGAATGCTCGAAGCCGCTGTCAGCAAGCCGGCTGATCGCCAATGTCAAGGCATCCGCATTCGCATGAGTCCGTTCCCCTTCTAGGGTGAAAGGAGAACGGACGATGGCATCCATTCGATACATTGTGACGGACGTTGATAGTTCGGTCGTGTTTTATCGCGATAAACTCGAGTTCAAGGTTGACATGCACAACCCTGGCAAGTTCGCAGCGGTCGCTCGCGATGATCTCACGCTTTACCTTAGCGCTCCGGGGGCAGGCAGTGGGGGAACTGCTGGCGGTAAACCAGAGCCCGGCGGATGGAACCGATTCATGATCGTCACGAAAGACATAGATGCCGTCGTCGGTCGGTTGAACGATGCTGGCGCCAAATTCAGAGGAGAAATCAGCGAGGCGGGAGCTGGTCGCGCCAGACTTCTGGAAGATCCGTCGGGCAATCTGGTTGAACTGTTTGAGTTCAAGAAGAAATGAGGGCGCGCGCCGGCTACGATCGCCCGGCTCATTTCAGCGGATGCGGAAAAATTTGCGCTGAAAAATCAGCGCATTATCCTCGCCCGGAATGATCGAATGGAAGTATGGCGCCCGGCTGGTCTCCGCACGTGCGGATCGGCAGCAAGATGCCCGCCTTGCCTCAAGTTAGGCCGTGCCGTACAAGATGGCGAACGACTGGAGAAAACAACTCCTCGCCGATGTAAGTTCCGGTATTCGCACGCTCGAAAAGGGACCCGGCGAGCGCCGCATCCACAACCACTGGGATACCTGACTGGCGCGCTTGCGCCATTATCTCGTAGGCAATGCGCCCCTGGCCCTTGCCGACCACCGCCGGCACAGGCGTTTCGCCCTTGACGTAGCGCAACGCAACGGCCAGGTCGCCGGATACGAAGACGATGACCGCATTCTTCACGCCCAGCTTCGCGGGCTGCAATACCGCCTCGCGCCGCTGCCGCTGCTGTTCATGGCGGATCAACGGATCGCCTTCGAGGTCCTTGTGCTCGCGTTTGTACTCGGTTGTCGTCATGCGCATGTCGCGCAGGAACAGCCAACGTTGAACCGGAACATCGATTACGCCGATGGCGACGAAGGCCAGGCCGGCGGCGATACCGAGAGGCGTCAGGACCGCCTTGATCATCGGGCCCAGGCATGACGGACCGCAACCCGGCGCATCGAAAAGCGGCTGCAGCCATGTGATCAGCACGAACACGAACAGGCACGCCAGCAGCACGAGCTTGATCACGCCTTTGGCGAACTCGATGACGTTGCGGAGCGACAGGATCTTCTGCACGCCCTTGGCCGGGTTTATGTGGTCGAACTGCGGCCTCAGCGGCTCGAACGAGAAAACTGGTCCGAACGTCCCCAGCATGCCGAAGACAGCAGTCAGGACGACAAGGATGCCGACCAGCGGCAGGGTGGCAAGCATCAGCAGCGAGAACGCATTACGGATGGCGCGCAGGCTGGCATCCCCGAACGCGCCGCCAGGCACGGTTACGGTCTGCACGAGTTCGGAGAGGCGTTCGAACAGCGTCGGCCAGAAAAAATAGAGATAGGCGAGCGCTGCAAGGAAAGTGAAGCCGGAGATGAGGTCGCGGCTCTGCGGAACCTTGCCTTTGCGGCGGGCGTCGCGAAGCTTCTTGTCGGAAGCCGGTAGTTTCTTTTCCTCAGCTTCTTCGGTCATGTTGCAATCTTACCGCACTGGTGTGGTTCCAGTCCGTCGATGGTCTGTGTAAGGTGAGGGCGGGCTTGAATACGGAGAGGTGGATATGCGGTTGCATATCGTATTCTTGCCTGTCGTCATCGCGCTGGCGCTGTCCGGCTGCCAGACGGCCAAAACCGGCTCGGTCAGCGCGAAGGACCAAGCCCCGGCCTCGCAGTCGGATCGACTGATTAAGCTTGCCGACGATATCGATGCGCGCGGCGAAAGTGATACCGCGATAGCGCTCTACCAGCGTGCGGCAGCGATGCCGGACGCCAAGCCGGGCGCGTTCGTCAAGGCGGGCGACGCCTATATGCGGGCGGGATATCCGGCCGATGCCGCCAAAGCTTACCAGGCCGCGCTCGCAAAAGCGCCCAACGACAGCGAAGCGATGCTCGGGCTTGGCTCGGCGATGATTGAGGCCGGTGATATCGAGGCCGGCATGCGCGCGCTCGCACAGGCCGCGCCTTTGGTCAATAGCAGCGCCGCCTACAACCGATTGGGCGTGGCGCAGACATTTGCCGGGCAGACTGCTGAAGCGCAGGCGACCTTCGCCCGGGCGTTGAAACTTGCGCCCGGCGATTTGGACGTCGAAACCAACATGGCATTGGCGGCAGCCCTCGAGGACAACTCCGCCACCGCACTGCCGCTGGTCCAGAAGGTTGCCGCAGCACCCAGCGCGCAATTGCACCACAAGCGCAATGTTGTGATGGTCTATGGGCTTCTCGGCCAGGCGGATCAGGTCAAGGCTTCGCCGCCTATCGGACTGACGACCAAGGAGGTGGCCACTTTGCTCGCGCGTGCCAGAACCATCCGGTCGAAGGGCAGCACGCAGGCCAAAGCCAAGGCGCTCGGCTCCATCCTCGGCTAGCGCCTGAGGTGCTCTTATGCAAAGCCCGCCGCGCAAACAGGTGCTAGGGCAATTCCGGGAAAAGTGTGTAACGGTTTTCCGTTCGGAATTGCGTAAGAACAAATAGCTGGAGCGGTTCAGCGATTCTATGAACCGCTGAACCGCTCGGAATGAGCGACGATCGCGCCGGCTCATTCGACCGGAAGCGTCGTTTGCGGCGCTGCCGGCGGGCTGTTGGCGCCGCCGATCGGAGCCTCCTCGCCATCGAGATAGCGACGGGCCGCGCGCGCCGTCGGAGCGGCGGCCGCCGGCCCCATGCGGCGGCCCTCGATGAGGTCGCGCTGGCTTTCAGCCATGCGCTGAAGATCGTAGGCATTGGCGCAGCCGGCCGGCAGATGGGAGCCGACGCCGGAGACGATAGTCAGGTCGGTCTTGGCGGCGGGGTTGTCGTCGTCGGCCGGTTCCGCCAGACATGCATTGGGAGCTAGGATCGAGCCGTTGACGCCTTTCTCGGAGCCGCCGGAATCGGTCGAGACATAGCTGTAGCCGGGCGAATACTCCTGCCGCTGTTGCGGGCTGTTCACGCAGCCGGCAAGAAAAAGCGCGGGAAGCACGAAGCAGAAAGCGGTGCGCAATGTCATGGTCGTCTCCCGCTATTTTACGATCAGACCGGTCGCCGAGGCGTCCTTGGCGTGCTTGCGACTGACCCGCTTGGCAGCCGGGCGATCGAGTGGCGTGGCGAGACTGTCCCGCACCGGCGCCACCAGATACGGCGTGATCAGGATGACCAGTTCGGTTTCTTCGTGCTGGAAGCGTTGCGATTGAAAGAGCGGGCCAAGCACGGGCACATCGCCGAGCACTGGAAATTTTTCCAGGTTGCGCGAGGTCCGCTGCTGGAAAAGGCCCGCGATCGCAAAGGTCTGGCCGCTCGCCACTTCCACCGTCGTGTCCGCTCTTCGCACCACGAAGCTCGGCATGGCAAATCCGTTGGCGGTGACGGAGCCGGCATCCGACAGAGAACTGACTTCCGGCTGGACATGGAGCGCGATGCGATTGCGGCCGATGAGCGTCGGGGTGAAACCAAGAGATACGCCGAAAGGTTTGTATTGAACGGTTGTGACCTCGGATCCTTGCGCGATAGGCACTGGAATTTCCCCGCCGGCCAGGAAGTTCGCCGTCTGACCGGTCACGGCGGTCAGGTTCGGCTCGGCCAGTATCTTGACGACGCCGTTGCGTTGCAGGGCTTCGATGAGGACGTCGAAATTGAGGCCCTGCGCCTGGTCGAGGCTCAGACCGAAATTCCCGTCGCCGCCGGAAGGCACGCCATTGTCCTGGAACATGTTGAATTCGAAGCCACCGCTCTTGTACCCGACGGACCAGTCGACGCCATAAGATTGCAGCTCCGTGCGCGAGACTTCGGCGAAGCGGACCCGGATGTTGACCTGCTGCGAACCCTGCACGGTCATGTTGTTCAACGGCGGCTGTTCCGGCGGTGAGAATGTGCGGGCGACATTGTCCAGATCCTTTGCCTCATCGACGCCTCTTGCCTCACCCGTGATGACGATGCGGGTTCCGAAAATGTGGAGATTTGTCGCCGAATTCGGCTGCATCGCATGCTTGGCTTCGGAGGCAGGCGTGACATCGGGTGTGACGCGGAATTGAGCCGTCGCTTCGATCCGTTCGTCGGCAGTGACCGCAATGAGATTGGTCAGGCCGGGTTTGAGGCCGAAGACATAGACCATGCTTGGCGACACGACCTGGAGGTCTGCGATCGTCGTGTCGGCGACCAGGACGGATTCGACCGGCTCATTGAACCGCAGCAATCGGCCCTGCCCGACCGGCAGGTCGAGCGTTGGCTTGCTGGGCAGTGGCGATACGTTCTGCGCAGTCGCATCGGCAATCGTGAACAACAAGGCCACCAAAACGCCAACCGTCGCGATAGCGAGCCAGCGCATGTCCGTCCGCCAGGCGGAAGCGGCGGATCGAACGCCTGCTGCGGTATCGTGGATTGTCATGCCGTTCCTCTCCTGGTTCCCTGGATGTCCCCATCCGTCCGGCTGCCGTCATGAGGCTGCCTCTTGCGCGGCTTTCGCTTGAGCCGACGGCAGTGCCTGGGCGCGTGCGCCGGCTCTTGCGCTGCGGCCGGTGATTGTGGCCAGCGGCTGGACGTTGAATTCCTGCGCAAGTTCCTGGAAGGACAGGACAGAAAGCTCGATCGCATTGTGCGTCAGCAGGCTGCGCATGTGACGGCGCACGTCCATCGCGGCAAGGACGACCGGCGAGACGTCGCTGGAGTTGTGCGCCAGTGCTCGCTCGACTTCGCCAACCAGAGCCTGCACATCATCATCTGAAAGGTTCAGGTATGTCCCGGTCGGCGTGCTTTGCACAGCGTTGCGCAGAACATCCTCCGCCGACCGCTGCAGCACATAAGCCGCGATGATGTTGTTGCGGCCGGCGGAACGGAAGCTGATCTGGCGCTTCAGGGATGTGCGGACATATTCCGTCAGCAGGACGACGTCCTGTTCGCGTTGGCCCCATTCGATCAACGATTCGAGGATAAGGCGCAGATTGCGGATCGGCACGTTTTCGCCGACAAGGCGGCGAAACACTTCCGCGATCTTCTGCAGCGGCACGATCTCCTGAGCCTGCCTGACCAGATCCGCATATTCCGTCTCCATGTCCGACAGCAGCCTGCGTGTCTCCTGGATGCCGACAAAATGCCCGGCATAGAGCCGAAGCGCATTTCCAGTCCATTTGGCGGCCGTTTCTGCGGGCGTGGAGAATACGAAGCCGGCTTCTTGCAGCGTCGGGACGTGCCGGTCATCGACCCATACGAATTTGCGCTGGCCGGCGTTCGAAGCAGCTTGTTCGTAAGTCACCTCCAGCAGATCGAGGTGCGTTAGATCCGCTTCGACGAGAACGCGAGCGGCGGGAATTTCGGCGTCCAGGATGGGCGCGCCTTCAAGGTCGATGCGGATGCTTCGTGGTGAGAGCATCTCGTCGACCTGCAAGCCGATGGCCGGAACATCGACACCGAGATCGCCGAAGAGTTCGCGGCGAACGCCGTCAGCGAGTGCGCTGAATTCAGGCTCCGGGATCGAGTCCGCGAGTTCAGAGCCGAGGCGTACGATCACGCGATAAGTAGCAGGCAGTGTTCCCGTGGAAATTGCCGAAAGCGAAGCGGAACTGCCCCGCTGTTCCTCGACCGCGATCTGGCCGATGTCGTTGGATTCGGATTCCTGGGCATTGTGGCGGCTGATGGCATAGGCGCCCGCGCCGAAGCAGGCGCCAAGGACCAGGAACACGATGGAAGGAAAGCCTGGCACCATGGCGAGGCCAATCATGATTACCGCTGCGAGAGCAAGCGCACGCGAGTCACGCAGAAGCTGACTTGTTATCTGCCGGCCAAGGTCGCCGGTTCCGTCCGCGCTGCCGACGCGCGTCACCATCGTGCCGGCGGCGACTGCGACGAGCAGTGCCGGTATCTGCGCCACCAGCCCGTCTCCTACGGTGAGCAGCGAGTAGGTCGCTGCCGCATCGCCCAGCGACATGTCGTGCTGCAGCGTGCCGACGGCGAAGCCGCCGATAAGGTTGACCAGGATGATCACGATCCCGGCGATGACGTCGCCCTTGACGAATTTCATGGCGCCGTCCATCGCGCCGAACAGCTGGCTCTCGCGCTCCAGCTGCTGGCGGAGACGGCGTGCTTCCGCCTGATCGATATCGCCGTTGCGCAGCTCGGCATCGATGCTCATCTGCTTGCCCGGCAGCGCATCGAGCGTGAAGCGCGCGGCCACTTCGGCGACGCGTTCCGCGCCCCGCGCAACCACTATGAACTGCGCGACGGTGATGATCAGGAAGATGACGAGGCCGACCGCAATACTGCCGCCGACGACGAAGGTGCCGAAGGCGGTAATGATTTCGCCCGCGTCGGCCTGCAGCAGGATCAGCCGCGTGGTCGTGATCGTGATCGCCAGCCGGAACAAGGTGGCGATGAGGATGACCGACGGCAGCGACGAGAACTGCAGCGGATGGGAAACGTAGAACGAAGCCAGCAGGATGAGCACGCTGATGGCGATATTCGCGGTGATGAGAATGTCGACGAGAAACGTCGGCAACGGGATGAGCATCATCACCACGGCGACGAGCATCAGGACGGCAATGACCAGATCGCTGCGGCGCGACAGCCTGGTAAGGAATTGCAGAAGCCGCTCCGATACGGTCATGGTTGTTCAACGCCTCGTTGCGACAGGAAGCGCAGCAAGGCACTGTGGGCCTCCGTCTTGCGCCCGGCCACGAGCAGGGCGCGGCTCTTCAGCAATGCAAGTGCCGGGTGGGCCATTCCTTCCAAGCTCTCCAGCCTGGCAATCGTGGCCAGCGCCTTTTCCGCTTCACCATCAAGTATGAGCAGGTGCGCTAATGTCCTCAGGAGACCGGCATTTTCCGGCGCCAGCTGTGCGGCGATGAGCAGGTACGTCGCACCCCGCTTGGCCTGCCCATGACATCCGTAGAGATAGCCCAGGACATGCAGCAGATGGACCGTGTCATGCGGGTCGGTCAGATTTCGATTCCTTCCTGCATGCGACCGAGCAGATCGCGATGACGCTCGATTTCACCCTCGATCAATGCTCTGGCGAGCGTCTTGAGTTGCTCGCCGCCCTCGAGCTCAGGGACCAGGTTCGTTATGAAATGCTGGAGAATGGGCACGGAGCGACGCAGGATGGCTGGCTCCGGAATGGCGGGCATGACGAAGTTGATCAGGATGTCATCCAGCGATTCGCCCGCCGCTTCTCGAGAGGCCTGGAACTCCGCCGTCTCAGGCATCTCTGCGGCAGCCGCTTTCGTCCCCTGGGCGCGCTTTGCAACCTGGTCGACGCCATTCATCCGTCGCCGGCTGATGGTTTGGTTGCGCACGCCTTCCGCCTGATGGACGTCACGGCCGGCAGTGTCCATCCTCGCCGAATCGAGGCGCGGCCCTTCGAGCCGGCGGTTCACGGATATTTCAGCGCGACCGTTGCGCCGCCCTTGGTCAGCAGAAGTTCCGTCTCGCCGATGTGCTTGATGGTCCAGCCGTCATCCGTGAACGCACCTTCGTGATAGCGCGCGCCGTCGGCTGCGATGACGTAAGGCCGCTCGCCATACCAGATCGCCTGCAGCGTCAGGCGCGGCGCCTGTGGTGCGTTGCCGACCATGACGTTGGACACCAGGGGGACACGAGTGCCGAACGCCTCGTCGAACCAGGATTGCGTTTCTGTCCAGACGCGGCTCTTGTCACTCGGGATCATGCCCGAAACCACCAGGCGGCCGGGCGATCGCTGCACCGTCACCGTGTTTATGCCGGACCGATCTAGACGCAGTTTGAGCTGGCTTTCCGCTTCGGCGACAGTCTGAATTTGCGCGGGCGATGAATCGTCCAGCGCGTCCCGGCCTCGCTCGCCGGCAAAAGCCATTTTGACCTGGCCATCGTGGGAAGAAGATGTCTGCGCGCGAATGTCGGACTTGGCGAGAGAGAACCCGTTGGCGGCGACGGAAACGGCGAAAACGGCAAAGAGAACGCTGCCCGCAACCAGCACCGGTCTGTTGCCGATCGACAACCGGTTCGGGGGGCGTTCCGGATTGACCAGCCGGATACGGGCATCACCGATGCCTAAGATGATCGGCAACCTGCAGCGGCTGCCTTGTCCTTGACGGATGATCTCGCCCGTGGCGAGCGCGACATCGCCGCCGACGGCTTCGATTTCAAACTGGCTGCCCTTGCGCCGCAGTCTGGCGTGGATCGGAGCGATGCCGGCATCCCGGAGGACAACGTCCGATTCGGTGCTGGAGCCGATGGTATAAAGGGGCTCGACCAGAATGAGTTCGGCACCGGCATGAAACCCGTGGGTTACGCTCAGTGTAACCGATTTTGCGGTCGCCAGCGACGGGGCGAGCATCGACCGAAGCCGCCGCGCCGGCGCGGCATCCGGATATCTGCCGATAGGACTAGCGGTCATGCCACTTCATCTCCCCGCCGATGAGGATTTCAAATGCAGCCGGACGATGGCGTTCGAAAATTTCCGCCGTGGAAGTGCGCCGCCGATTGCTCGCGGCGGCGCATGGGTTCGAGCATCTCCTCCGTCAAGCCTTCTCAGCCGACTCGCCGAGCGTCTTGGCGGTGCTCATCAGCATGTCGTGCTGGGATTTCGCGATCTCTTTCGTGATCTCCAGGCTGAACATGCGCTCCTGCTGCTTGATCATCTTGTCCAGGTTCTGTTCCGGCGACCCTGCAGAGCCGGACGTAATGGGAGGGGTGGCAGCCATCATTGTCTCCTTGAGCGGACTATTCAGGTTGCAAGCCCGGGTCCAGGCCTGCGGCCCGAGACTTTGCTATAACAACTTAGGGCAGGACGATCGGAAATGAAAGTCCACTTGGAATATTTGAGGCTTGTTTGTTCCAACTGTTGCGTTTCAGGCGTTCACGGAGTAGCCTAACCAACGGGGTTATATGGGGTAACGGGAATGGAAAAAGGTCCTTTGGCGGAGCTGTTGGTCGAACGGTTTGAGAACATGCCGCCGCAACTGCGGATGGCGGCGCGTTTCGTGCTGGATCATCCCAAGGACGTGGCGCTGATGTCGATGCGCGAGCAGGCGCAGCAGGCCGGCGTTTCGCACAGCACGATGATGCGGCTGGCGCGATGGCTCGGCCTCGAGGGCTATGAGGACATGCGCAGCCTTTATGCGCGCGCGCTGCGTGAGACGACAGCCGGAGGACCGGCCCGCCAGGGTGTCGAACGGGATGGCGATCCGGGATATTCGACGGCCGGCGTCGTGGCTGATTCTCTCGCTGCCCAGATCTCGAGTCTCGGCGAGTACGGCAACGCCATGCAGTTCATCGCCGCCACCGAGCTGCTTGCGGGAGCGCGCAATCTATTCGGTCTCGGCTCAGGCTCGGCTTATGCGATTGCGAGCCATTTCGTTCACATCATGTCGTCTGCGGCTGGCGGCAAGGTAATGCTTGTTGGCGGGATCGTCGGGCAGGGTCTGGACGTCCTTCAGCATGCAGGGCGCGGCGACGTGCTTCTTGCTGTAGGCATGTCGCCCTATGAACGCATGACGATAGAAGTGGCGCGCCAGGTGGCCCGCCAGGGCGTCAGCGTGCTGGCGATCACCGACAGCAGTGTCTCGCCGCTGACCCGGATCGCGCGGGAAACAATCATCGTGACCTCAAACTCGCAATCATTCTTCCGAAGCATGTCGCCGGCGTTCGCCGCCGTCGAAATCCTGGCTGCGCTGACGGCGGCGCGGTCCGGAACGGATGCCGCGGAACGAGCGAAGCAGTCGGAAGAGCAGCTTGCTGCTTTCGGCATTTATTGGAAGCCCCCTCGATAACAGCAGAAGGGTTGCGATCGGGGCGGGCGTGACGGCGGCCGGGCTGCCGGTGACAGTGATTTCCGGAGGTCGTCCAGATGGTTCGCCCGATAACGCTCACCAAGCCGCCGCTCCAGTCGCAAAAGGTCGATCCCAAGGCAAACGCGGCACAGATTGCGCGGCTGGAGGCGCAGGCAGCGGAACTGCGGGAGCAGATCAGGCTTGCCAACAGGATGGGCGAGCGCGATTGGGCGGCGCAGGCCCGCCAGGAACTGGCTCAGGTAAACACGCAATTGAGCTCGCTTCAGCCGAACCCGGCAACGGCTCCGGCGACGCCAGGTGTCGTGAACGCCGGCAATGGCACACCCGGCAATGGCGCTACGGTGGCGCCGGCCCTCTATGTGCACAGCAATCTCGCGTCGACGCCCGTGACACTGGTGGACTTCGATGGAAGTCCGGCCAAGGATGATCCTGCTGCCGCGGCCACCGCGCGCAACATCGTCAACGACGTTAGCGGCGGCAAGAGCATCGACCAGATTGCCTCTGACCGTCACAAAACGCGCGAACAGGTTATCGCCGCGCTCAGATCCGGCGGAATGACCGTGTCGACTACTGACCCGACGAGCGGCAACGGCGACGTGCAAACGACGAAGATCACGGATGCCGGCGGCCGCACCGTCACGCAATATTACGACTACCAGCACGACAGCTACTATACGAGCGTCCAGGGACAGCCCAACGGCGCGGTGACCAACTCGCCGACCCGGGACGGGCTCGGGCGCAAGGAGACCAGCAGCTACAATCCCGATACCGACGCCATCACGACACGCTATGAGGACGATCTCGGCACCGGCACCGTCACCGAGCGGACGTCACTGCCCAACGGTGCGTCGGTGGAAACGGTGACGCCGGGCGCCGGACCTTCGCTTCCCGTGACCACCGTCACCGGTCCAGACGGCAGCAAAACCATTCTGAAGCCCTCCCAGGATCCGGGTGGCGACAGCACGCAGAACATCAAGAATGGTCTTGCGGACGGAAAAAGCATCGACCAGATCGCGAAGGAAAACGACCTCACCAGCCAGCAGGTAATCGCCGAACTGCAAGCCGCCGGCTACAAGGTTACGACCAACAGCAGCAGCGACGCGCAGTCGGTCGAGCTCGTCGACCCGCGCAGCGGCGACAAGACCGTCTATTCTTACGATTATCAGCACGACGTACGCACCGTCACGACCACCGCGGACGACAAGAAAACGTCGCTGTCCGTCGATGGCAACGGAACCGAAACCAAGACGGTCACCGACAAGGACGGTCGGGTGACCACGACCACCACCGAGAAGATCAATGGCGGCAAGCCTGTCGTGTACGAGGTCAAGCCGGACGACAACCTGACCCAGATCGCGCGGCGATATGGCGTCACGCTGGCTGACCTCAGGCGCACGAATCCGGAACTTTTCAGCTCGTCGCGCGACCCGAACACAATCCATACAGGCGAAAAAATTACCATCGACAACGGCACCCGCACGACGGTCGAGGTCACATTCAACGGCTATACGCTGACCACCAAGCCCGATGGCAGCATGACGCTGCACAACAACACCACCGGCACCGACCTGAAAATCGAGGCGGGGAGCACGCGGGAAGCTCTGGCCAGGACGCTGCTGGCGGTGAACCCCAACAGCAGCGATCCCAAGGTGGCAAAAGAAGGCGAGGTCGTGAAGACCTTCGTCGAGGGGCTGTTGGCAGGGGAGACCCTGCCCAATCTGATCGATGCCGCGGAAAAGGCCGGACAGGACAAACAGGACCTGATCGACAAGTACGACCTGGGCACACCCGCCAAGCCCAAGCTTGACGGGCAGAACAGGGTTGTCGATCCATTTGGCGATCCACCCCAGGGCAATGCACCCTCCGGGGGAAAATGGGTGCCGATGAAGATAGATGGCGTCTGGAGGTGGGTCGATCCCCAGGTCGCAGAGGCTATCGTCAACGAGAACGTCGCACTATCGCGCATCACCGAGACGCGGGCTCTGGCAGGCCAGCGGCAGGAGCAATTCAACGTCGATCTGCTCGATCCTGCCTATAAGGATGCCGTCGACGGCGCGCAAACCATCATAAACAAGGCACTGGCGCCTCACGGCCTGCAATGGACGCCGCAGAAACCTAAGGGCAACCTTGCCGATGCGCAGGCGCGGCTGACCAAAGCCAACACCCTTCTGCAGAACGCACAGGATGCCCGAGGCGAGTATGAGAATGCCGGACGCGTCCTCAAGGATGCCATTGCCGGGCTAGGCAAGCTCACTCCTCTGGGCGATCCGAATGCGCCGTCGGTCAGAGCGCGGGGCACTCCCGACCTTCATCCGAAATACGACCAGGGCGTCGCCGACCATAGCGCTGTCGACAAGCTGTTTTCCGAGGTCGGCCTGCATCTGAGCAAGGGCGACAAGCTGACCATCGATTACCTGGTTGGGCAGGCCGAACTCGCCGGCGTCCCCGCGGACTCCAAGGAATACAAGGACCTCAAAGCCCTACAGACGACGGCAGGCAGCCAGCTCGAACTGGCCCAGGCCTACCAGAACTATTTCGACGCTCATGCCGATGCCGCACAGGTCAACGCGCGGCAGACGGACCTCGAGCAGAAGCTGGCTAACGAATATCTTGGTAAACAGAACTTTAATTTTGACGAGAAGTACAATCGCATCAATGGCGACTACCTCGGGCACTACAAGAACTCGACTCTCGAGATTCGTGACGGCCAGCTCTGGGTGGTCAACCACTTCGACGAGGGAACCACTGAACAGCAGCTGACTTACAGCCTGAACGACAAGAATGTCAGGGGCGAATATCGCGATCGCCAGCTCAACAAGGACTGGCAGGCGCTGCTGGCCGGCTACGACTCCAACGCAAAAATGTGCACGGCAGATGGTCTGCAATCGGTGAGGTCCAGCGAGGAGCAGGCGGCAAAGAGCCTGAACGACGTCCTGGACCGGCAGCTCGGCGACAGCCTCGCCGATCTGAACGCCAAGTTGCCGACGCTGCAGACCAATTTCGACAATGCGCTGACGCATCACAAGCCGGGAACAGTCGATGCTCCCGAAGGCACGTTGCCCGACGGCGTGCAGCCGGTCGAAATCAATGTCGGCGGACAGACGATCAAGGTGGCGCCGGACGTTGCCCGGAATTACAACGAGCATGGGATCGATGCGCTGACCCAGGGCGGAAAGGCGATCTGGATCGACCTTGATACCAAGGATGACGACCCCAATGGCCGCTGGGTCGATCCCGAACTGGCGGTCGCCAAGCTCAGGCTGGAGACGACAAGGCTTCAGATAAGTCAAATCCAGGATCTGCGCAGACAGTTGCAGGGCTTCAACGACTATCACGAGCTTCGGCTCAGCGAGCCGTCCCTGCTGGCCGACGACAACACCACTGTCGACAAAACCTATCTGGACAAGCACGAGCAGCAGACGCTCGACGCCATCTATCAGCCGAGGTTCCAGCAACTGCTCGACAGAGGCTACGACAAGGAGTTCCACCAACAGAGCGGCAAGGATCTGGATACTACGGTAGCCAAAACGCTCGGCCTGGACAGTTCGACCGATGACGGCCGCGACGCGATAAAGAATGTGACGGATGAGATCCGCGATATAGGCGGCGACAACCCGTATGTGCGTCGCGTGCCGATCTTCTATGTAGACGACCAGGTTGGAACGCAGCAGGTGGCGCTGTTTGCGGTGCGCGACGGAGACGGCAACACCCGCTACGTCGACGCGACCGGCAAGAAGTTCGACGACCTCGGCGATTTCCAGGACAACAACAGCCAGTTTAGCGAGAACGGCAAGCTCGTCGTTCCCAAAGGGCTGGAAATCAAGGCGGGCGCCGACGGCAAGATCGCGCTCGAAGTGGTGAAAGCGCGCAATGTCTCGGTCTGGGACAAGGTCGTCGATCCGGTGGTCGGCATCGGGACCGGCATTGCAACCATCCTGTCGTTCACGCCGGCCGCGCCGGTCGCCGCACCGCTGGCCTATGCGGGCGCGGCCTATCTTGGGACGAGGGCCGTCATAAACGAGGTGAACCACCTCGATCATGGCGGCGAGTGGGACGATACCGAGTCACTGATGAACATCGCCAGTGCGGCAACCACGGTTCTGCCCATGGCTTCCAGCGGCCTTCGCACCATTGGAATGGCGGGAAAGGAAATGAGCGTCCTGCAGGCCTTCCGCGGCAGCATCGGCGCAACACGTTCAAGCTCTTCCCTGGCGGTCGAAACCCGCAGCTACATGCAATCGAGCGCTGGCCTGAACAAGGCGGCGTGGGGGATGGATGTCGGCTCAGTGGTCGTCGGCTCACCATTGCTGGCGACGTCCGCCTACGACCTCGCCGTCAATGGAGACCAGATGAACGGTCTCCAGCTTGCCAACGCGCTTACCGGTCTTGGCACCGGCATCGCCGGCACGGGGCTCGGCATCCACGGTCTGCGCACGCTGCGGCCGGGAACGGGCACGCAGGCGGACGCCAACGCGCCCGGCGCCAATCCGCCGCCGGGCGGCGGCGGACAGCGCCAGCTGCCGCCCGGCGGCAAAGGACCGCCGCAGTCGCCGCTGGCGCTTGGACCTGGACCCTCCGGACGTCCCATGAATGTCTACGCGGCTGGCGCGGACGGCGTCTACCGGCCGACCGGGGAACAGGTCTTCCACGATCCCAGCCATCCCGTGATACCCGGGGAAGCGATCAAAACGAGTGACGCCAGCGGCGATGACCCGACGACGCTTTCGGACCGCGATACAGATGGTTCGACCGAGACAAGCCCAACCAATCCCGCCGATGCCGATCCCATCATCGTATCGAACAAGCCGACTGTGACGGACGGGACCATGCGCTTCGTCTGGGACCCTGAGACACGCAGCTTTGCCGGCATGCCGCAACCCGACACCAGCGGCTACGTCTACACCAGCGGCAAGGATCCGAAGACGCCATCCGCCTATCTCGACGGCTTGACCGCCGAGCAGCTTGTGAGCCGCTATGAACAGGAGAAGAGCTATTACTCCCGTCGCGAGTTGGCTGAACGCTACGGCCCGGACGGGGTCCAGATACCGCGCACGCCGCTTCGCGAGACCCTGCCGGACTTCCGCGTCGGCGTCACGTTCCGGGCCCGGCTGAACACGGGCCAGGCGTTCGGGATCGGTTCGCCGACCGTTGCTGCCGTTGGCTTCGGCGTCGGTACCAAGACCGATTTCGGCATGATCGGGTGGTCGATCGTCGACAGCGTCAGCCAGCGCAGCCTGACACCGTTCAAGGACGCGCTCGGCACTCAGGGCGTCGTCTCATACCGGGCCCGCGAATACAGGAACATCACGGCCCTTCAGGCTGGCGTCTGGCCGGTTTCCAACCAGACGGCCTTGCCGGTTCGCAGCAGCGATCTTTCGGCGGCGGCCGGCAAGGCGGTATTTGGCGATGCGACCGGGTATGGCGTCACTCCTCTGGATGCTGCCATTGTCGGGATGACGCCAGACGGTAAGGGCACGGTGGTCGAGATGACCTACACGCCCTCGCTCAAAGGCGAGGAGGCCGCGCTTGCACCGGGCCAGCATGATTTCTTCGGCGTGCCTGCCGAAAACAGCGCCGGCCACGTCACGTTGCAAGGCGCGCTTCCGTTCGACCGTGTCATGACGGAGACGAAAGTCGGCATACGCCTGCCGATCGTGGCCAACCATGTGACGGCGGTTGACCAGATGCCGCGTGTCGGTTTCGAGAAGCGCCCGGAACAGCCGGTCAAGGACACACTCCAGCCTGGCGACATCGTCTCAAAGCAGGTGTACGACCAGATCCAGTCGGCGCTTGGCTCGACGACGCTAAAGATCCAGTTCGCGGTCAAGGACCCCGCCAAGGCATCAGAGCTCGTCGCAGCAATAGGGCAGGGAGACGGCATCCGCTCGATCCGCGATCTCGTCAAATCTGGTCAGATCGATCCATCGAATACGGTCTCCCTCGTCGACGAGCCGACGCTAAGCGGGTTCAGGCTCTCGGCCATACCGGGCAAGGCGCCCACGGCAGATATAGTCTTGCTGACCGGCGAGAAGGCTCGCGTCGTCAATCCCGAAGCGATGCTGATCGATGTCATCTTCAACGATCGCAACGGGCTTCCCGGAGCGTTGGGCTTCAATCCTGATCGGACGGTGACGTCGGCTACCTACAAGGTGAAATCGACGGTACAGTCGTGGCTTCCCGCGCGTATCGGCTCGGACGGCTCGCCGCAGTCGCGCTATATGCCGACCGCCGGCAACATCTATCGCAATCTCTATGGTGGCGACGGGACACCGGCAACGCGCTATACGCTTTCGGTGTCCACGCCTCCTCTGCCGGCGGGCGCAGTGGCCTTCAGTGCCGAGGTGAGGTTCCAGTACAAGTCCAAGGCGGCAAAGGTTGCGCCTTCGATCGCCAAGAACGAAACCGCGACACTGACCTTCAATCGCGCCGACGGGCAGAATGAGCAATTGACCGTCCCGGCCTGGCTCGCTCATGCTCTGGAATCCTCGCGCGACGGCGCCGCAACGGGCATTCCAAAGGGCGGCAAAGACTCCCTGGACCGGTTCCTGAGCGAGTTGCAGAAGACGGCAAGACCGGATCAGCTTGGCGCGATCGAACAGTTCAAGACCGAGTTCGGCCCGTCGATCGTCGACGGCGGTTTCATGCGCCAGGACGTTGCCGACGGGGTGCTGACGTTTCTCTCCTCGCAGGTCGGCAGTCGCCGAAGCGGGCCCATCCAGATAAGGGACGAGAACGGGAAATCGGTGACGGCGACCCGATACGGACCACTGCCAAAGAGTGCGAAGAATATCTATGTGCCGCCAGCCGACGGGCCGCAAGCGCGTGGCGACGAACCGGAGTTGATGCACAAGTCGCATATCCTGTTCCGGGACCCGGAGACGGGAGAGGCATATGTCCTGCCGTGGGTGCGCGGCGCCTCCGAGGACCATGTGCCGGGCAGTCAGGGAACGCCGAAGGGAGAGCCGGCGCAGCCGCCTCCAGCCAGGAAGGCAATCGAGGCGGCGCCGCCGACCACCTATTCGCTGCAACAGGTCCGCTACATGCGGCAGCCCGAAAAATGGAAGGCAGGCGAGATCTATACGCGCGAACTCAACGGGTCGCTTGGAGAAGTGCATTTCCCGGTCGAGGCCAATCCGGACGGCACCCACCCCGTTACTGGCCAGGGTGGGCGATACGTCGATGCTCCGGTCTTCAAGAGCCAGGATGTGATCGAGGCGATCGAGGTCAAGACCTACCATCGCTGGACGACGATCAACGGTGTCGCGCAGATGCGCGAGGTGCCCCTCACGCCGAAACTGCAGGAGCAGATCAACAAGGACGTGGCCCTGCGCAATGAAAACCCGGGCTATCAGCCGCGCTGGGTGTTCCTTGACGCGCCGCCCTCGGCCGAGTTGCAAGGCGCGCTCGACGATGCCCGGATTGTCGGCAACATCTTCGGACACTCCAAGCCGGCCGCTGCGAAACCGCAATCTGCGACAGCCAAGAACAGTTCGGACCGGACCATTCAGCTCGAAGACGAAAGCGGCAACACGATCACGGCGTCAGTACTCGGAGCCCAGCCGAGCGGTCCGGAGCGGGTTTATGTGCCGCCTTCCGATGGGCCGCGCGCGCCGGCCGACGCACCGGAGCTCCAGGACAAGACCCACATTCTGGTGTATGACCCCGATACCGGCGAGGCTGTGGTATTGCCCTGGATACGCGGCGCTTCCGACGAGCACGTGCCGGGAAGCCTCGGGCCGGAACAGGGCAATCAGCCGCAGGCCTCGCGCGGCAAGGGGCAATCGGCTCCTAGCAACGGACCGCTCACCCGGGATAGCGTCAGAGCCACCCCGCTTGACCAGGTGCCGGATCTCGCCATGGGCGATTTCCAGCCGAACCAGATTCCATGGCTCAAGCGCGAGCAGGTGGCCGAGCTGACGGAGCAGCAGTTCCGCGACATGGACCAGGCGGGCTTGCTGCCCTATCTGACCAAGAGCCAACTGCGCGGTATCCCGAAGGCAAAGACAGGCTATATCAACATAGCGGGCCTCGACGGGAAACAGGTTCCCTGGCTCACCGAGAGCCACATCCGCAATCTGACCGACCAGCAGTTCGGTGATTTCGGCAAGGCCGGTTTTACCCCTCTCCTGGCGAAACCGCAGTTGCAGGCGATAAAAGGAGACAAGGTCGGGCTCGTCGACGTGTCCAAGTTGGATGCGCGCCAGGTTCCGTGGTTCAAGGGGAGCCAAGTCGCGAAGTTCACGTCACCGCAATTCAAGGATCTGGGCGAGGCCGGATTGCTGAAGAACCTCGTCGAGCGGCAGGTCCGGGCGATCCCCGAGACCATGATAAGCTCGGTGGATGTGGCGAAGTTCGATGCCAGGCAGGTGCCGTGGCTGACCGGGAGGCAGATCCCTGCGCTGACCCGCGATCAATGGGGCGCCTTCACGATCCACCACATCGAAGCGCTGACCCAGCCGCAGATCGAAGCGGTTACACCAAAGCAGTTCGAGGAAATGAGCCCCGGCCAGTTCCGCAAGTTCACGCCCGAGCAGTTCGAGTGGATGAGCGGGGATCAGACGAATGCTCTGTCCGTGCTGCAACTGACGACCTTTCGGGCGACCCATAAGAAGGCGATGACGCCGGATCAGGCGACCAGCGTCGATCTGGCGTTGCGCCATGCCAGGATGCGCGAGAACGCTCAGGCGCTCGCCACCTTTGGCGGCATGTCGACAACTTCCTACGTATTGTGGAGTTCGCTGCCGCCAACCTGGACCGCAACGGCCGGAGCGGTGGCATTTGGCGTGCGAGGCTTCGTTTTCGGCACGCAGGCGATCTTCCCCAACGCAACCGCAAGCAATAAGCCGTTCGGGCGATTCCTCAATGCGCTCGGCGGAGCCACATTCATTGCCGCGGCACCGGGCGCCGCGACCGGGATGATCCAGGGCAAGGATCTTGTCGTCAACAGCACCTTCTCGCTCGGCAACGTCGTCTATGGCACGAAATCGATGCTGCAGTCCTTCACCGGCAGGCCGGTGATCCGTAACCTGGCCGAGTATCTGGCTGGACCCGGCTACGTACTTGGCTGCGCCGTCTATACGCTGCACTCCTGGCCGGCGCCGATCGCCACCGTCGCCGGCACCATGTTCACGTTCGGCTGCGCCGAATTCTGGGCGTCCGCCATAAGGACGGACCGGGTGAATCGCCGTTCGGTGCCGCGAACCGATGTCGACATCGCGACGGCCGCAAAGTCCGACAAAAGATGGGCTGCGTGGGATCGTTGGACCCTGGGCATCACCTTTGGCGTTGGCATGCTCCTGTTCTCACTGGACGCCTTGCTGGCGCAGCCTTGGCAGAACGCGGCGACGACCCCTCCACCCGATCCGAAAAAGTCGGATGACGATTCCTCGTCCCAGCAGCCCGACGACCATTCGGATGTTCCAGGTAAGCCGAAAACCCCGCCCGAAAGCTTCCCGCAACTCGTGGTGTCGGCGAATGACGGCCTGAATTTGCGGAGCAAGCCCGACGGCAATTCCGCCGTGGTGGTGGTGCTGCAGCCCGGCACGTTCGTCGAGCAGACCGCGAAACCTTCGACCGATCCGTCAGGAGAAGCCTGGATACCCGTCGAAGGTTTCGGACCGGACGGCGAAATGCGTAGTGGCTGGGTTTCAGCGGACTATGTCGAGGTTCATCCCGCCGGCAGCAGCAACTCTGAGGGTCGCACCAATCCGACGCTGGAGAAAGACGGCTATCGGTGGGTCGAGGTCAAGAATGGCGACAGCATTCGCCTGATCGCCAATGCGCATTCGGCCGATGTGGCCGATACGGTTGTGCTTAACATGGATCATATTCTGAGGCCGGATATGATCTTCTCCGGCGACCGCATCTACCTGCCGCTTGCGTCGGTCGGCTGAGACGGCGCAGGCTCGACTCGAGAGTCCTTGGCAGGCTGCCCCTTGCCGATCCGCGCGGCATATGCATGTGCGATGCAACCCGCCAGCTTTGCCGCGCGCTCCGCTGTCGGATTCGATGGTTCGGAGGAGTAGGAGGCGGTGAACCGCAGGTCGGAGGGATGCCATTCGCAGTCGACGATGCGCAGGGCGCCGCTGGCGGTATGATCCTGGACGACTTCCCTGGGGAGGGAGGCGATACCGATCCCATTCAGCGTCATCCTGATGGAAGCGGCCAGCGAATTGGCCGGAAAGATACGCGGCGTTGCTTCAAGCTCGCCCGTCAGCTTGCGGTAAAGCTCGCTGTAGGGTCTCGTCGTGCGCGCATAGCTGATGATTGGGAATTGCATCAGGTCGTTCAGCGTCAGCTTGCCTCGGTTGGGTAGATTCAAAGCGGGCGAGCAGACCCACACGAGCGGAAACGATGGCAGCTCCACGTTCTCGATATTGTATTCCACGATAGGGCCCATCAGCACTGCAAGATCGAGCCGGTGGGACATGAGCTCATTGCGAAGCGTCGTCGTCGTGTCGACGACGATATCGGCATCGACAAGCGGATAGTTCGCCTGCAATTCCTTGAGGAAATCAGGAAGCCATGTATGCACGATGGTCTCGGCAATCCCGAGTCTCAGCACCCCTGCCGTTTCCGAAAGAGAGCTTGCCATCAACTGCAGCCGTTCGGCCACGCGCAGGACGCGTTGCGCCGGCGGCAGCAGCCTTTGTCCTTCGGCGGTCAGTCTTACGGTGCTGCGATGCCTCTCGAACAGCTTGGCGCCAAGCGCTTCTTCCAGACCGGCGATTCGGGTCGAGACAGCGGGCTGTGTCGTGTTCAGCCGTTCAGCCGCCTTTCGGAAGCTTCCGAAGGTCGCCACCAGAAGGAAGGTTTCGAGCTGCTTGATGTTGAAAGGGATCACGATTCAATGCCGGACAATAATCTGGGCGCCGATCTTCACTCGGTCATATAGGTCGATAACGTCTTCGTTGGTCATTCGAATGCAACCGGAGGAGTTGGCCTGTCCGACAGTCCATGGCTGATTGGTGCCGTGGACGCGATAAAGCGTGTTGCCGATGTACAAGGCGCGCGCGCCCAACGGGTTGTTGGGGCCTCCCGCGACCCTAACGGGCAGGAAGCGGCCTTTCGATGCTTCCCTGGAACGCATTTCGGCCGGCGGCTGCCAATCCGGCCAGTCCTTCTTGCCCGAGATCGTGTCGCGACCCGACCACTCGAGCCCCTCCTTGCCGACGCCCACCGCATATCGCAGCGCCTTGCCGTTTCCCAATATGTAATAGAGGCGTCGCTCCGTGGTGTTGATCACAATCGATCCCTTCGGTTGAACCTCACCGAAATCGACGACCTCCTTGGGGATTGCCGACCATGCCGGCCGCTTTTCTCCACCAGGGGGCTGGTCGGGAGCGGATGGCGAGATCAGTACATTTCGGGTTTGATCGTAGCCCCAGCTTCGCGGGTCATAGCCGCTATTCGACTGACCCTGCGCCGGCGCCATGCCGGCGGTCAACGTGGCGACAACCAGAACCGACTCACACAGGCCCCCGACGAGACGCGGGTCGGTCAGAGTCCAGCGCCCTAGAATGCCCGCAGGAGCTTTCGAGCTCGAGAGCAGGTTCCTGCGTGCTGCCACCGGGGCTGATCCCTTTCAAATTCGAGCAGGAAACCGGCAACCACCAACCGCCTCTGCCTGATTCCATGCGCACCATATCGCTTTGCTCGTCATTCGCAACATTTGGAACCAAGTATGCATTGGCAATCCAATTGGACTTCCAATTTGGCAACGCGCGCGATAGGATGAAACGTGGCGGGTAAATCATGAGACGGCGACGCGGACCATCGCTCCGCGCCCTTGCGATAGGACCAATGTTGACGGCACGCGGTACCTGCCAAGCGCACCGGTTGTCGAAAGCCAATGCCGCCTTCGTGGCCGGCGGCCTCGCGGTCATGCTGATGTTCGGCCTCGCTGCTTCGCGGGCGGATGCCGCCGAGCCGCGCTGGCCCGCCGGTCCTTACAAATACATCACCATCGATCAGTCGGTGACGGACGCGCTGGTCGAGCTTGGCCGCAACATGCGAGTGCCGATGCGTGTCAGCAAGCTGGTAAAGGGGCGCTTGAGCGCCGGCATGCCGGTTGGAACGGCGCGCGAGTTTCTTGAAGAGATTTGCAATCGATACGGTCTGGTCTGGCATTTCGACGGTATCGTCATGAACGTCGCCACCGAAGCTGAGGTCCAGACGGAGATGATTCCGCTTGATGCCAACACGGCAGCCGACGCGGAAGACCGGCTTTCGCGGCTGGGCGTCATCGATCCGAAGTTCCCGGTGAAGGTCTCCAGGCAGGACGATGTCGTCTCGGTATCGGGGCCGCCGTCCTACATCGAGCTCGTCAGGAAGACACTCGGGGTTCCTGCCGCGAAGGGCAACAAGCAGGAGCCGGGCAAAGTTGTTTCGGTCCGCGTTTTCCGCGGAAAGCAGGCGGAGGCGCAAACTGTCCCCTCCGGAAAACCGACTAAGGAATAGGAGGCAGCTTCATGCAGATCGCGCCGATTGGAGCCTTGGAGGCGACGCTGGCCACCTTGACCACCAGCGTAAGCCCGCAACAGCAGATCACCGCCGGTGCGGCGGCGCAGCCGGGCAACCGGATGGTTGGCGCCAAGCAGGAAAAGCACGATGCCGTGCAGCTCAACGCGCCAGAGCGCGGCGATGTCGCTGCACGCGCGGGCCAGCAGGTGGCACAGACATCGTCCGGAGCCAATCCGGCAATGGCCGGACAGTCTTCCAAGTCGGAAAGGGCAGGGCCGATCGTCGAACACAAACTCTTCGACTATCTGGCTGAGGTGGAGAAGACTGGAGGAGGAGCGGTCACGGATCCCTCGGCCCTGTTGGGTTCCGCCGTTCAGTCGCTGGAAGGAACCATGCAGCAGGTCCAAAAGGCCCTCGGCAAAGCGAATACGCCGGCAAACGCCGAAACGGCCGCTACGCAGGATGCCACGCCGTCGGGCAAAGAAGCGGAAAATGCACCGGCAAAGAATGCCGAGCAGTTGCTCGAACGATCCATTTCGGTGATGTGGGCGGCAGCCAATCTCGAAGTCGTGACGAGCAGCGTAAAGGCCGTGACGTCGTCCACCAGCACGCTGATCAAGCAACAATAGGCGCTGCGAAGTGCTCGTGCCCGAATTGGTCCTGCCGCGGCGGTCGGCGCTGTTCAATCGATGTATCGCGGCGTGCCGCGTCACGCTTGTTCTCGTGGCCATGCTTTTGCTCCAGGCCTGTTCGGTGGAGCTCTATTCCAACCTCAATCAGCGGCAAGCCAACGAGATCGTGGCCACGCTGATGCGTCACGGGATTCCGGCACAACGCGAGGCCGGCAAGGACGGCAAGATGACGGTTTCGGTACAGAAGGGCCATTTCGCCGAAGCCATGGCTATTCTCGACGAAAGCGGTTTGCCCAAACAGGAATTCCAGACGCTGGGCGAGGTGTTCAAGAGGGACGGGCTCGTCTCTTCGCCGGTGGAAGAGCGGGCAACGATGATCTATGGCCTGAGCCAGGAGCTTTCGCAGACAATCTCGGATATCGACGGCGTGCTTTCCGCGCGTGTTCATCTTGTCCTGCCCGAGAACGATCCGCTGAGACAGCAGTTGGTCCCGTCGTCCGCCTCCGTGTTCATCCGGCATCGTGCATCCGTGCCGATGAATGAGCTGATCCCGCAGGTCAAGATGCTGGTGGCCAAGGGCATCGCCGGCCTCACCTACGACAACGTCTCCGTCACGCTCATTCCGGTTGCCGCGACAGCCCCTGAACCGGACTCCGAGGCAGGCTTCACGACCTTCCTTGGTCTCTGGCTGCATCCGGATAGCGTGGCGGCCGCGATGTGGCTGTTCTACGGCATGGCGGCGGCCATACTCGCGCTGGCCGCCCGGCTTGCGTACCTGCAGTGGTACCGGAGGCCCGGTGTCTACGCCCTCGACGCTTCCGCAATACCTGTGAAGAAGACATGACCCCAGCCCGCTCGGAGCAAGCCGCCAGCCCGCAGTGGCGGGCATTCATGTCCGGCCTCGCAACCTATGCGGACGCGGCCCGGCTCGCGGAATGTTTTGATGGCATGATCAGCGAGGCTGCCTGCCAACGTATGCTGCAGTCGCAACGCCTGCATGAGCGGTTGTCGAAGCATCTGCTGGAGCACTACCGGCTCTCTCACGCTGCCGATGAACCGTCCGACGAAGTGGATCGGGCGATCGCCCTGTCGTCGGGCGAGGAGCTGGAGGATCTCGCTCTTCGCTCGGGAGCAATCTACTGGGCGGGCAGTCTTGCCGCCGTCATTGACGGACGCGAGGCCGATGCGCTGCAGGTGGCGCTCGGCGCCGATCTCTGTACTTTAGCCGTCGCCAACCGCGACCTGGCCGGTCCAGTGCGGCTGTTGGAGCCCTTGGAAGATATCCGCAGCCGCGTCTATGCCGATGGCCTGAGCTGCCTTGGCGGGTGGTGCCAGGCGATGCCACATGAGACGGGCGTGCGCGTTCGCCTCAAGCTCATGCCGCACGAACTCATCGACCGGACGGCCAAGGCTTTCATCGAGTGCGGTCCGCCGATCGTCCGGCGCGCTATGGAGTTGGCGTGATGGTCGAACCGGGCCCTGCGATCACCGATATGCCAAGGCGGCCTTACGCCCGCATCCTGCGCGCCGCCGAGGCGCGCGCGCGGCAGGATGGCTATGCATTTCTTGAGGAGGCGAGGCAGGATGCCCAGCGGATGCGCGAAGCAGCCCGGCGTGCTTATGCAGCCGAATACGCGCAGGGTTATGAGGACGGCAAGGCGCAAGGCGATGCAGATGCCAGCCGGTTGATAAGCGAAACAGCGGTCAAGGTCGATCGCTATCTCGGTGGGCTAGAAGCCGAAGTCACCGGTCTCGCCCTCGAGGTTGTCAGGCGAATTCTCGGGGAATTCGACGTCGGCACGCTCGTGGCAAGGGCCGCAAGGCAGGCCGTGACCGAAATTCGCCGAGCCAAATATCTGAAGGTCCGGGTCCATCCCGCTTCCGTGGGCAGAGTTCGCGAAGAATTGGACGCGGTCCTGCGCAAGAGCGATCTGGGCATGACGGTCGAAATCGACACGGACCATGCGCTGGCGCAGGGTGCTTGCATCCTTTCGACCGATGTCGCCGTCATCGATGCCAGCATCGACGCTCAGCTCGATGCCATCGCCGCCGCAATCTCGTCAAAGGCCGAGGCGTCGGCATGACAGGTCCAGCCATCGATGTCGAGGGCCGCCTGGCGTCCATCATTCCGAACCTCCGTTCCGGCCTGCGCGACGATGCCAGCCGTCCCAGGAAAGGGCGTGTGCGGCGGGTGATCGGCACAGTCATTCATGCGACTGTGGAAGAAGCCCGGATCGGCGAGATATGCGAGCTGGTAGACCCCAAGGCCGGCAGGAGGACCAAGGCGGAAGTCGTCGGGCTCATGGATGAGATGGCGATCCTCGTTCAGCTGGGCGATCTGACCGGCCTTTCAAGCCTGACCGAGGTCGTCGCGACCGGAAAGGAGCAGCTGGTCGCCGTCGGACCCGGCCTCCTCGGCCGCGTGATCAGCGCGTTCGGCGAGCCATTGGATGGCAGGCCGCTTTCGCCGGACGGTATTGTCGGCAGCTATCCGGTCAATGCCTATCCGCCGTCTCCGCTGGAGCGCACTCTGATTTCCGAGCCGATCCAGCTTGGCATCCGCGCCCTCGATGGGCTGCTCACCTGCGCGCGCGGGCAGCGCGTCGGCATATTCGGCGAACCCGGCGTCGGCAAGTCGATCCTGCTCTCCGATATCGTCAGCGGCACCGACGCCGATGTTGCGGTAGTCGCCCTCGTCGGCGAACGTGGGCGCGAGGTGCGCGAGTTCGTCGAACACCAGCTTGGACCGAAAGGTCGGGAGCGGGCGGTCGTCGTCGTCGCCACGTCGGACCGGCCCGCCATCGAGCGCGTCAAGGCCGCTTATGTGGCGACCAGCATCGCCGAATTTTTTCGCGACCAGGGCAAGCATGTGCTGCTTGCGATGGACAACATAACGCGCTTCGCCCGAGCGCAGCGTGAAATTGGCCTGGCCTCGGGCGAGCCGCCGACGCGAAGAGGTTTTCCGTCTTCGCTGTTCGCGGTTCTGCCGCGCCTGCTCGAGCGCTCGGGGCCTGGTCGCATCGGGTCCATCACAAGCCTCTACAGCGTCCTTCTGGAAGGCGACGGAACGCTGGATCCGGTGGCCGAGGAAATCCAGGCGCTGCTCGATGGCCATGTCTTCCTGTCGAGCGAACTTGCGCAACGCAACCATTTTCCAGCCATCGACATCCTGCGCAGCAGGAGCCGCCTGATGGATGCCGTTGTGCCGCCGACACATCGGACCGACGCCGGCCACCTGCGCGAATTGCTCGCCCGCTATGCCGACATCGAACTTCTCGTGCGTGTCGGCGAGTACGAAAAAGGCAGCGATGCCGTGGCGGACGAGGCGATGGCGAAGATTGACGCCATCACCGCCTTCCTGCGGCAGGGATCCGCCGCTCATGAGAGTATCGAGAAGACTCGGCAATTGATGCGGGAGATCGTCGATGAAGGAACGTGACATGATCGCCCGCTTGCGCGACCTCAGAAGCCGCCGTGAAGAGCGCGCCAGGGAAGATGTGGTCAGAAGGCGCGCGGCTGCGCAGAGGGCGGCAAGGCAGGGCCAGGAGGCCGCCGTCGCGGTAACGGATCATCTCGAGCGCACGGTCGACGCCGAAGACGCGGCCTTCGGGGCGCTCGTTGGACAGCCGGTAAAGGCCGCCAGGCTCCACCGGCTTCAGGGGCGGTTCGAGAGCGCTGCGAGAAAAACCGAGCAGTTGCGGGAAACCGCGAAGATGGCGGCGCTCGCCGAGCAGCAACGCCAGGCGGAGCTGTCGGTGGCCCGCAATGATCACCGCGCGAGCATGGAGGCGGTGACCAAGCTGGACAGGCTGTCGGAGCAACTGGCCAAACGCAACGCGCGTCGTCGCTTGGCCCTCGCCGAGCTTTCCGAGGAAGAGGAGCGCGGCCAACCGCGCCCGCCCGCGGAACGATAGCCCAATTCGTGATCGACATGGATGTGACGCCTCAAGACTTCGCTCCGGCGAAAAGGAAAGCGCGGCTGAAACCGGCGAAACGGGCCGCCGCAGGCTCGGGCGGTGGAGCACGGCTGACATTGGAAACCGTGGCGCGCGCGGATGTTGGCGCGTTGAACGCCTTTTACCGTCGCCGCGCGGCCGCGGAGATCACCCTTGCGGGAAAGGCCATGGCGATCGCATCCATCTGGCCGGCGCCGAACTCTGCGGACAAGCCGCAATGCGCGATTGGGCTCACCGTCGGCGATACGGTCGGGCAATTGTGCCTGCCGCTTTCGGTTGTCGAGCGAGGTCTCGCCAGGATCGACGGAACGATCGATACGAAACGGCTGGCGCCCGCGCACGCCGCACTGCTGCTGGAGACTGCATTCGAAGACGATCTCGAATGGATCGAGGGCAAGCTGGATGAGAGGATCGAGATCACCTCGGTCGCGCCGGGAAATACCGTCTCGGGCGAAACTCCATTCGCTTTTGTCCTGACCGGCAAGGACGAATCGATAGGCTGCGTCTTGACCACGAACGATACCGGTCTGGTGGTGCGGATCGGCCGTCTTCTCGACGAACTGGGCAGGACCAGACCGCCGGTCCCGGCTGAATTTCCGCTGCCGATCTGCTTACGGCGCGGCCCGCTTGCGATCACCCTTGGCGAGCTTCAAACCCTGCAGCCTGACGATGTGGTGCTTTTCCGCGATGCGGAGGAGATGGCGGCGCTCGTCATTGGAGAGCGCCTTTATGCGCCGGTGGCCCTGACAGCCGATGGCCCGCAATTGCTTGCCGCGCCGACTGCAATCGCTGGATCGAATTGGGAGTGGACCATGAACCAGAATACGCCGCCGCCAGCCGGGCAGACCTTGGAAGAATCGACTTTGGACGAATTGGTGATCGCGCTTGCCTTCGAGGTCGCCCGCACCGCAATGCCCCTAGCGGAAATAAGGCAGCTTGCGCCCGGCGCCATCGTTCCGCTCGCCGATGTGGCCGAGGCGACTGTCGACATCCTCGCCAACGGCAGGAGGGTCGGTCGTGGTGAGATCGTGCGGATCGGAGAAAGCCTGGGCGTGCGGATCGTCCGAATGTTCGACAATGCTTGATAACTCACCCAACCTGCTTGGAATTCTGATCGCCGTCGGCGTGGTCGGGCTGCTGCCGCTGGCGGTCGTCACGATGACAGGCTTCCTGAAGATTTCGGTCGTGCTGTTTCTCATCCGCAATGCGCTCGGCGTTCAGCAAATGCCGCCCAATCTGGTGCTCTACGGCATCGCGCTCGTGCTGACGGTCTATGTCACCACGCCATTGCTGAGCGAAATGTCGAGCCGGCTTCAGGAAGGGCAGGTCCAGTTCCAGACGACGGATGACCTTGCGCGGGCGGCGCAACTGGTCAGGGAACCTTTGCAGCGCCACCTCATGAGATTCACCCAGCCGCAAGAACGGCAGTTCTTTCTCGACGGAACGAACCGTCTGTGGCCGGAACAGGCCCGGCAAAATCTCAAAGACGACGATCTGTCGATCCTTGTCCCTGCCTTTGTCGCATCCGAACTTACCCGGGCCTTCGAAATCGGCTTCCTGCTCTATCTTCCTTTCCTCATTATCGATCTCGTTGTTGCGAATGTCCTGATGACGCTCGGCATGATCATGGTTTCGCCGGTCCTTATTTCGATCCCGCTGAAGCTATTCCTCTTCGTCGCCATAGACGGGTGGTCGCGGCTGATGCATGGCCTCATTCTGAGCTATGGCTGACGCCGCTGGGGGTTTTGCATGAGCAATGACTTCATCCTGGCGAAGGTCCAAGGTGCGCTTCTGACGGTGTTGCTGGCGTCGAGCCCGGCGATTATCGCGGCGCTAGCCGTCGGCATCCTTGTCGGCCTTGCCCAGGCGTTGACTCAGATCCAGGATCAGTCGTTGCCGCAGACCATCAAGCTCGTCGTGATCTTGCTGGTCATCATGGTCTTCGGTCCGCTACTTGGCCAGCAGATCGCGCAGCAGGCCTCGACGGCGCTGGACGAGTTCCCCGTCGTCACGCGTTGAGGCACGCGGATGTCGGCCGAACCACTGTTCACCTCGATCAAGGAGCTTCAGTTCTACCTCCTGGCAGGCGCTTTCGCGCTCGCCCGCATGACCGGGTTCATGCTCCTGATGCCGCTCTTTTCGCGCGTGCCGTTGTCAGGGCTTCTGCGCAGCGGTGTGGCGCTGGCGCTGGCAGTTCCGATCTTCCCGATGATCGTCAACAAGCTGACGAGCACCGATCTCCAGACGACGATGGTCGTGCTCTACATGCTCAAGGAGGTCGTGGTCGGCGTAACGCTCGGCCTGGCGATGGGAATACCATTCTGGGCGGCGGAAGCCGCGGGCGATATCCTGGATTTGCAGCGCGGTTCCACGATGGGGACGTTGATCGATCCGATGATGACCCATGAGACCGGTGCCACCGGCACCTTCCTCGCCGTCATCATGGTCACGATCTACCTCGCAGCCGGCGGCCTGCAACTTTGTCTGACCAGTCTCTACGACAGCTACGACCTTTGGCCGATCGATCGACTTCTGCCACTGTTCAGCAAGGACGCGGCCGGGATCTTCCTCGGCTTGCTGAACCGCATTCTGGTGATGGCGCTGACCCTCGTTTTCCCGCTCATCATCAGCATGCTCTTGTCCGATATTGTGCTGGCCTTCCTGGCGCGGGCGTCGCCGCACCTCAATGTTTTCGCGCTTTCGCTGGTCGTCAAGACACTGGTCTTCAGCCTGGTCTTTGTCCTCTACGCGGCTTTCCTGCTCTCGTACATGAACCGCGATCTCGGCTTCCTGCGCGAGGCAGGCCGTCAGTTACAAGCGATCGGCTGCCTGAGCTGTCAATGAGAGTCAGTATGTCTATGCAAAAATGCTAATAGGTAAGCATTCGCTGGCTAACAAATAAATACAATTTATCAATGAGGAAAGATTCTGACAATTTGACAAGCGAATAGCCAGGCGATGATCTTACGCTCTTTCGACGTGTCTGTGAAACGTGCATACTCTCGGACGCCATGCCTCGCCAGACCACTTCATTGTTCTATGACAATTTGCGACTGGTCGATGCAGACAAGCTGCGCAGGCTGGTTAGGATGGGCGCCTATGAAGGGTACACGGGAGGGCTTGCGAGCGGCAAGCTTCAGGCGAACGTTGTGATTGTGCCCAGCCGCTTTGCCAGCGATTTCCATCAGTTTTGCGTGCGCAATCCAAAGCCCTGTCCGTTGGTTGGCGTCAGTCGCGTTGGCAGCCCGCTGATCCCGACTCTGGGCAACATCGACATCCGTACCGATGCCCCCCAATACAACATCTATCGTTACGGTGAGCTCACCGGCCGCAGGACGGATATCATCGACTTGTGGCGGGATGACTTTGCGGCATTTGCGCTCGGCAGCTTGCTTACCGTCGAAGCGGCATTGGTCGAAAAGGGCGTAATGCTCCGCAGCGTTGGCCACGGCAAGGCGTTGCCCAAGTTTCGGACCGGAATCGAGACCTGGCGCGCCGGTCCGTTTGGTGGCGAAATGGTCGTTTCGATGCGCCCGATAAGGCGTTGCGATGTCGACAAGGTACGCGCCCTGACGGCACGCTTCCCGGACGCCCACGGCTCTCCAATCCATGTCGGAGACCCCACGATCATCGGAATAGAAGATTTGATGGCACCGGATTGGGGCGATGCGGTAGAAATCATGGAAGGCGAGGTCCCCGTTTTCTGGGCCAGCAGCCTGACCGCTCAGGACGCGCTTGCCCGTGCCGAACTCGCGATCTCGATCTCGATATCGCCAGGGCGTATGTCGATCACTGACGATGACGCAAAAGCGGATGCGGGCGCTTTCAAGTTTTGACAATTATCTTCATCTTCGGAAGTTGACGATCGGGGTGCTGACGGCCAGGCCATGCAGGGAGCGCAGAAAAACTTTGCGCTGCTAAATCAATAGGTTACGATGACTCAGAACGATCGAGTGGGGAGTAAGGGCAGAATGGGCTAATTTCGGATGGTTCGAGAGAATATTGCGCAGCGAACTGCCGAGGCTGTTTGGCTCACAGCGTCGGATACCGTTAAGAAGACTATCACTCGGTAGGCATCAACAGTTTCACGATCTATCGCCGCTCCAGGAACCCTCGTCCTTCGAAAATTGCAGGCATCGCCTTCTCGATCCGCGCGGTCCGTGTCCCAGACTGCTTGGCGCTGGCGAAGTGAAACAGGTATCCTCTTTGCCGACCCGGCGTCAGCGCCTCGAACGCGCGCTTGAACCGCGGATCGTTGCGGAACTTCTCTTTCAACTCCTCAGGCACGGGAACCTCTGGGGGCTTCGTCTCAACCTTCATTCCAGCCTTCTCGGCCGCCACGGCCTCGCGCACGTAGGCCTTGATGGTGTTCGCTTTCGTCGCAATCTCCTTGGCGCTGGTGAATTTTATCACCCGCGCTGCCTGAACCTGCCCGAGCTGCACCAGCAGCTTCTTGGGGTCCTTCAGTAGCGCACCCTGGAAGAAGCCCAACGCGCAATATTCTTTGAAGCCCTGAATGATGACGATATTTTTTCCAGCCATCGTGTAGCAGGGCTTTCCCCACTTGCACTCCTCACTTAGGCCAAACTCGGACAAGACCTTCTGCAGTGCGGCAATCTCTGCCTGCCACCGCTCTCGATACGCCATCTCCATGCTGCACCTCCGTCGCTCTAAGTTCGGCAGCTGTCGGCGCGTCGGTTAGGAGCCAACATCACCTCTGTCACAGCTTTCTACTCCGTTGTGCTGGTTTTCTTCCTGCGCCGATTGGTGTGGGACTGCGCGACGGCCAGTTTCAGCTCGGGTGTGACCTGCAACGGCGCGTTCTCTGCTGCACGTGGGTTCTGTAGCCCCTCGACGTGGACGGTCGGGAATGGCAGTTCGATGCCCTGCTCCTTGAAGACTTGGCGAATGCGTACATAGAATTTGCGTTTCATGTTGAAGGCGCCTCCCGGTCTGGTTGTGACCTTGACCCTCAAGACGATGCCGTATTCGCCGAATTCCTGCACGCCCTGCATCTTGATCGGTGAGATCACCCAGTTTTTGAATTCGGGATCTTCCGCCAGTTCGAGGCCGACCCGCTTGATCAGCCTGCGAGCGAAGTCGATATCGGTGTCGTAGCCGACGGTGATGTTGAACTTGTCGGTGACCCAGTCGCGGCTCTGGTTCTGGACTGCTCCGAGTTCACCGAAGGGTATTGTGAACAGTGGGCCACGATGGTGGCGCAGCTTCACCGAGCGCAGCGAAAAGCTCTCCACCGTTCCAACATAACGGCCGGATGTAATGTATTCGCCGACACGAAACGCATCATCGAGCAGAAAAAACACGCCCGAAATGACGTCCTTGACTATGGTTTGAGCTCCAAATCCTACAGCGACGCCGACAACGCCGGCGCCGGCGATCAGCGGGCCGATCTCGATACCCATTGATGCGAGCATCATCAGCACCGCCATCACGACGATTACCGCGAGCAGAATGTTCTGGATGATCGGCAAGAGCGTGCGCAGCCGCGCCTGCTGCGGATCGAGGATCGGGACCTCCTCGTCGTCGATCACCGCGTGCGGTGTTTCGACGCCCAGCTTTCGTTCGATCAAGGCTTTGATGATCGACCAGCCGAAATCGGCTGCCAGTGCGATGACCATGACATTGATCAAGCCGCGCAATACGAGCGTGGTCGTCGTATCGCTGTCGCGCATCGACTGCATGTCCAGACCCCAGACACGCGCGAGAAAATAAGCCGCCGTCAGGATCAGGATCATCCGGACTCCCCGATCGATTACAGCGATCGTCACCGCCGGGATCGTAGGCCGGCCAGCATCCTCCGAACCCGGCCGCAGGACGAAATTGACCCCGCGCTGCGTCAGCACGACTGCCAAAGGCAGGAAGAATGCGGCGAAGGTAAACCAGAATAATATATTGAGGCCGGCGATGCGCAGCAGGAACAGGGCGACGAAATAGGACGTCAACAGCCATGTCGCTTCCGCGTGGTGGTGCGCACTCTCTTGCTCGATTCTTGGCCGGCGCCAGATGGCAAGCAGCAAGAGCAGCAGCAGTACGAAATCGGCGCCCGTTGACAGGACCAGCATTCCGTCCCGATCGATGCCGAGACCCGGCAAGAGGATGAACGCGGCGGCGAAGAAAGCAAAGACGCCGACGATCCGGGGTAGCCAATAGAACCAATGGTCGGCCGTTTCGTTGGTGATCGGCAGAGCACGAACCTCGACGGCGCTCTCGACCTTCATGAAGGAAGGGACGAGGATGGCTGCGAGGTACATGCGCACACCCGCTGTAACGACTGCAGCCATCAGGAACGTCAGCACGATCTCGCGGATAAGCATTGGCCAGTCGAACAACATGAACGCGCCGGCGCTGCCCAGCGCGAACGAAACGATCAGCAGGCTGGAATAAAGCATACGGCCGCCGATCTTCTTGGCCCGCCCGATGGGCGTATCCTTCGGCTGCGCTATGACCCAGAGACGAAACGGGCGGGTGAGCCTGTACGTTGCCCAGGTGAGCGCCACGCCGGCAGCGATGAAGATCGCGATCAGCATGAATACGCCGGCCGGGCCTCTGCTGGACATATCGTCCATGGTCTCTGTCCGAACGCGCGCGAACTGGCCTGGCAGCAAGGGCAAAGTCCGTACGATTCTTTGGATGTGATGCTTGATCCGATCCAGCGCCGAGGATGCCATCGTATTCATCTGGCCTGGTGCGGCCACGGCGTCGGACGATGTGTCGGCCGGCGAAGCTCCCGCCTCGGCAGGCGCTCCCGTCGCCCCGGAGCCCTGCTTTCTTTGTTCGGCCACCCAGGCCTTCACCGACGGATCGTCGAGAAGCTCGAATAGCTGTTTGACCCTTTCAGGCGGGACGGTCGCCGGCGCCTGCGCCTGTGCCTGTCCAGCCAACAAGAGGGCGATTCCAAAGACAAGCGGCCTCGCAACCAGAACAAACATCGCGGTCAGATCTCCGAGACGTCGCGCCGGGCGCGCCGGATTCCTGGCTCCCAATTGTCGAATCATGAGTGGCATCGTGCTGCAACCTTCTGGTCGAATTGGCGAGCAACGACATCTATGCCCGTCCCAGCTCCTACCTTGAAGAAACCGATGTTGTGGCGCAAGACGCCATCGTTCCGAGCTGGACCGTTGCGCCGGGCGCAACATCTACAGCATGTCCTCCGGCCCGCCATGACCATTGATTTTGCAACGAAAAAATTGCCGTGGTGGGAGTGGGGAGGGCGCTGTTCAAGGCGGCTTCGGCGTGCCATCGAATGCCGCAAAGTCAAAAAATCGTCCGATCGACCTGAAGTAGTATTGGTAACCTTGAAATAGTAACTTCACGCAATTCTGCAGAAACGCGCCTATTCTTCAAAAATCCTTAGCATATTACCGCGTGAAGATGCGCCTGGCGGTCAAATAGATCCTGCCGATTTGATTGCGATCCGACCCGTCAGTCGCATGAAATCGCCTTTCGCTGGTGTTACCGCGGTGTATGCCTGACCGGAGGTGAGATCAAGAACGTGTACGATGGTGCTTCCGATATGCTCTTGCCATGAAAGAACCGTCACGCCCTTGCGAACCGCTACCGCCTCATATTCGACGGTGTCAGAGAAACCGGCATTGTCGCCCGCGATGATTTCCACGCTCAGCTCGCGTTCGGAGTGAATGGTGATCCGCGCCGTAAAGGTGGCGAACGTGATCTCGAGCACTTGGCCGACTGGAAGCGCCGATGTGGATCCTGGAGCCATCTCGGACACCCAAGCGACGGTCCGCGGCCGAAGCTCAAGCAGAAAGGTTTGCGTTGGCTCGCGGAAAATCGACCGACGTGCTCACATGCGCCCAGGCATCGAGCTCTCTTGCTTCGGCATCGAGCGCCGCACGGATGTGGTCGACCGCGATCTGTCCCAACGGCAGCCGCAAGGGCGGATTCTCGGCCTCGACGACCTCAATGATGGCTTGCGCTGCGCGAGCAGGGTCGCCCGGCTGATTGCCGTCCATTTGCTTTAGCGTCTGCCGCACCTGGCCGACGCTGGCTTCGTAGTCGCCCATCGGGCGCGACCATCTCGCGGACTCGCCGCTGAGAAATCGTGTGCGGAACGGAGCCGGCTCGACGATGATGACCTTGATTCCGAGGTGAGCCACCTCGCCGGCGAGCGCTTCCGAGAAGCCTTCGACTGCGAATTTGGCGGCGGAATAGAAAGCACCGCCAGGCAATGGCTCGACGCCGTTGAGCGACGACATCTGCACGAAGTGGCCTGAGCGCAGCCGGCGCAGATGCGGAAGCGCTGCACGCGTGACATTCACGACGCCGAAGAAGTCGACCTCGACCTGTTGCCGGAGTTCTTCCTCGGTGAGTTCTTCGATGGCGCCGACATGACCGTATCCGGCATTGTTGAAAATCACGTCGAGCCTGCCGAAATGCGCCACGGCCTCGTCGACCGTTTCCTTTGCCGCCGTCGCGCTGGTGACGTCCAATGGCAGCGCCAGCGCCCGATCGCCGCCTCGACGGGCAAAACCGCGTATCGCATCGACGTGTCGGGCGGTAGCCACCAGCCGGTCGCCGCGGTCGAGGACGGCCTCGCTCACAGCCCGGCCAAAGCCGCTGGAGGCTCCGGTCACAAACCAGACACGCTGCTTCCGATGTTGATCGACCATGTTCGGCACCTCCGTTCCAGACGTGAGTAACAGGCAAGTCCCGCGATATTTGCCCCTCAACGGGAACGGGACAGCACCGATCTCGTTCCGCATTGCAGCGGGGTGGCAAGCGAATGGGAATGAGAAGAATATCGGCGGCGAAGCTCGCGGCCATCACCGCCAAATACGGCGTCACCCTCGGCGAGCCGGCGGCGTGAGTTGAGTTTCAGTTCTATTGCCGTGGCTTGCGTCCGCCCGGCGCGCTTCGACAGGCAGCCCGGCGTTCATCGAGGTGAAGAGATTGTTGGCCGGGCGGCCCAGCAGACGCGGGTATGACTTGGAGTGGCCGCTGGGCCTGACCGGCGTCTTGGCGGGCCCGCCGGCTGAGAGGGGAGCTTAGTCGTTTTCCTGTAGTTGCTAATTCAGCAAAAAGGGGATGCTCCGTAAGCGTTAGGTCTGGAAGTGCGCAGTAGCTTTCCGCAGAGATCTACATAAAAACAAATACTTGGAGCGCGTCGACGTTCTGTCGAAAGCTGAACCGGCCCGGCTGTGAGGATGGGGTGTCAACGGGCGGTTCGTTGGTGGTCTCAAGACGGCTGAGCAGCGGCGTTGGAGCAACGGGTCGCCCGGACAGATGGCATCGCTCGGCATCCGTTTCGCGACGAATGCGAGCCGATATCACTCACGATCGCCGGATAGTGACCGACTGATCGGCTCAGGCGTAAGCGCGTCTGATGGTCGACCTGCCCGTTTCAGAAACGGACGGCCGGAACGGCTCGACCTGTCCTCCGGTCTTGTCCAGATACTGCATCAACGCGGTCACCAGATGATAGAAGATGCTTGCAGGGACTTCGGTCGCCACCGATCGTCCGCGCTCGTCGATCCTGTCGATCCACAGGCCTAGCGGCGCCGGCTCGATATGCCATCTGAAGAGGCGGGCGACGCGGGCTTCGATCTCGGGTTTCAGGTCAGGCCCGCCAATGCCGTCCAGGGCGGCCGCCGCCTTGACCGCCTCGCATTGCGGCCAGCTTCGGGAGGTGCGGTCGAGGGGAATCCCGTTCCGCGACACGGCCGCATAGGCCAGCCCCGTCGCCCTGTTCAACCCGCTGGCGACCGCCGATGAATAGAGTTTTCTCGCATAGGCCACCAGATCCTTCTGCCCGCTTGCCCGCGAGAAGTCGACGAGGAGGGAAGCCCATTCGAAATGGTGCCCCGGTTCGGTCCATTGTCCGTCGTTTCCTGGCGATGGCAACCAATCGGCGTCGAAACGCTCCCCGAGCGTCCAGCTCTCCTGGTCGAAGAAATGGCACCGGAAGAGATCGATGACGCGCGCAGCCCGACGCAGATATGCGCGGTCGCCGGTGACGTCATGCCAGGCAAGGAAGGATTCCAGCATGTGCATGTGCGGGTTCGAGAACCGCATCCCGTTCCAACCCGGGCTCTCGAGGAAACCATTCAGGCTGTGATCCTCGAGATGGGCGTCGATGAATTGGAACGTTTCCTGGGCAAGCCGCAAGGCGTCCCAATGGCCGCACCGGTGCGCATGGGCAAGCGCGAGCAGCACGCAGGAATGGTCGTAAGCGTCCTCCGCCGGGTCGGCCACGCTGCCGTTGGGTTGAAGGGTCCGCACCCATCCGCCGCGGTCGGTTCGACCGTTCCTGGCGATGAAGTCGATGCCGTGGTCGATCAGCCTGTCGGCCGGTCCGGTCCAGCCGCGTTCCTTGGCCACCGCGAAAGCGTATATCTGGCGCGCCATCGTTCGCATGCGCTTGGGTTTGCCCAACGGCCTTGCATCGAAGCCGAGAGCCTCATGGAAGCCGCCATGGACATCGTCGACACCCGAGGCGGACCATAGCGGCAAGGTCTCGTCGAAGAGCCAGTGCTCGACCCGCTTGCGCCACGATCCGCTGAGGACGACGCGGTCTTCCGACGCCGTGAACTTCGTCTCGAGACGTCCGCCCTTCTCCAGCTGTTCGACGACCTTTTTGACGTTCTGGCTATGGCTGACCGGGGCGACGAATACGGCGTCGGGCGTTGCCACCACCGCCACGTCCTTCATCCCGATGACGGTCAGCAATCTGCCCTGGCTGCGAAGGTAGGAGCCGTCGCAATCCATGGCGACGACGTCGCCCATCACGACGTTGCCGTTGGGGTCGGTCGGGCTCGCTTCGAGCAGCGACTGCCACGATCCAAGGTCGTTCCACCGGAAGGAAGCCGTGGCCATCGCGATGCCGCGCGCATGTTCCATCACCGCGTAGTCGATCGATATCGAGGGGACGGCGGAGTAGAAGCTTTGCGGCAGATAGATGCCGCTGACGTCTGTCCGCGCGGCCCGATAGGCCCGCTCGGCGGTTTCCCAGATGTCCGGCTGGAATTCGAGGAAGGCCTGCCGCATCGTCTCGGCGCGGAACAGGAAGATGCCGGCATTCCAGTAGAATCTTCCCGAAGAGACGTACTGGCGGGCTGTCTCGGCATCCGGCTTTTCGACAAAGCGCGAGACTGCCGCAACTGCGTCGCCCTTCGTCGTGGCGACCTCGATGTAGCCGTATCCGGTTTCGGGGTGCGTCGGCTTGATGCCGAACACGACGATGTTTCCTGAACTGGCGGCGGCGCTGCCCGCCTCGACGGTTTGCCAGAATTGCGCCTCGGTCGATATCTCGTGGTCGGAGGGGACCACGAGCACGAGCGCGTCGCCGCCATGTTCGGAAATCGTCTGCTGGGTGGCCACGGCGACGGCGGCGGCGGTATTGCGGCCGACGGGCTCGAAAATCGGCCTGCCGCCATTCAGGCCGAGCGGGCAGATGTCCGAAACAAGACGGTCGGCATGCCGTTCGGACGCTATCAGATAGATGGGGGTCTCGCCGTCCGGCCGCGCTTTCAGGCGCCGTACGGTCTTGGCAAGCATCGAGCCGTCACCCGAAAGATCGTGGAACTGCTTGGGATTGTCCTCGCGCGAGAGGGGCCACAGCCGCGAGCCCACGCCCCCGCTCATGACGAAACTTACGATCCGGTCTGGCATGTTGAGTTCCCCTCAGCCTATTCCTCTCAGAACGTCTGGTTGTAAGCTCCGACTTCCGGATTGCGGCGCAGCACCGCATCGAGAGCCTGGAACATCTCGCGACGTCGCTCCGGCGAGACGGGGCTTTCTACAACCACGACGATTTCCGGCTTGTTCGATGAGGCCCTGACCAGACCCCACGTGCCGTCCTGGGCGACTACACGCACCCCGTTCACGGTGACCAGATCGGCCAGCGGCTGGCCGGCGAACTCGATCCCGTCGCCCTTCATTTTCGTGAATGCCTTCACGACCTTCTCGACCACGCCGTATTTCTCCTCGTCGGGGCAATGGGGCGACATCGTCGGGGTGCCGAAGGTCAGCGGCAGGTCGCGATAGAGGTCTGCCAGTGTCTTGGCCGGGCTGCGGTCGAGCATCTCGCAGACGGCGATTGCCGTCACGAGCCCGTCGTCGTAGCCGCGCCCGATCGGCGGGTTGAAGAAGAAATGCCCCGACTTTTCGAAGCCGGCGATAGCGTTGAGCTCGGCTACGCGCCGCTTGATGTAGGAATGCCCGGTCTTCCAGTAATCCGTCGTCGCGCCGTTTTGGGCGAGGATGGGATCCGTCGCGAACAACCCCGTCGACTTCACGTCCGCGACGAATACGGACTTCGGGTGCAGGCTGGAAATGTCCCGCGCCAGCATGACGCCGACCTTGTCGGCAAAAATCTCGTGGCCCTCGTTATCGACCACGCCGCAGCGATCCCCGTCGCCGTCGAAGCCGAGTCCGACATCGGCGCCCGTCTCCAGAACCTTGTCCCGGATCGCATGCAGCATCTTCATGTCTTCGGGATTGGGGTTGTAGCGCGGAAACGTGTGGTCGAGCTCGACGTCCAGCGGGATTACCTCGCAGCCGATGCGTTCCAGCGCCTGCGGCGCAAAAGCGCCGGCGGTGCCATTGCCGCAGGCGGCCACCACCTTCAGCCTCCTGCCGATTGTCTTTCCCGCGGTCAGGTCCTCGATGTATCGCTCGCGAAATCCAGCGACGAATTCGTAGCTCCCTGCACCCGCCAGATCGAAGTCGCCGTCCAGCACGAGCGCTTTCAAGGCCGACATCTCCTCGGGGCCGAAAGTCAGCGGCCTTTGCGCTCCCATCTTCACGCCGGTCCAGCCGTTTTCGTTGTGTGAGGCCGTCACCATCGCCACCGACGGAGCGTCGAGCGCGAACTGGGCGAAGTAGGCCATGGGAGAAAGCGCCAGGCCGATGTCCTTGACGCGCGCGCCGGCCGCCATCAGGCCGCTGACCAGCGCCATCTTGATGGCCGTGGAATAGCTGCGGAAGTCGTGGCCGGTGATGATCTCCGGGCGCATGCCCATTCGGCGTATCAAAGTGCCGAGCCCCATGCCGAGCGCCTGCACGCCCAGCAGGTTGAGTTCGGGCTCCTTGTCGGAACCTGGGTGCCCGAACCACCAACGCGCGTCATATTCTCGAAAGCCAGTGGCCTTGATGAGAGCACTGGTTTCGAAGGCGAATGTGTTCGGCCTGGCCTGGCCGATAATGTTCAGGCTCACGGCTTCTGCTCCGCAATTTGCGGGCCAGTCCTAGCACGCGGTCGGGCGTGAGCCGCTTCATGAATTCGGATAGCTCGGCTCACCGGTCCGCACCCCCTCATCCGTTAGGAGCATGCCGGCCAACGGCCGAAAGGATATCTCGTCCAACACTCGGGGTTTCCTATCCTGACGGGTGCGCGCCCTATCGCGGATTTCACGAAGAGGTGGCCTGCAAAATGCCGCTGATCGCGTTGCACGAGACCATCGACCAAAGGCGTTTCGGGCGCCTAGCCCGCCTTCTCGAAGGGATTCGAGCGGAAATCGAGTGCGAGTCCGCGCAACTCCGCCAATCCGGGATAGGATGGAGCAATGCGCCGCGTTCTCCTTGGAGGCGATGGAAAACGGCGAGGACGCCAAACGCCTGTCCGCGAAGGTCGATGCCCTGACCAGGGATCTGGCGATAAATCGTGGGCGACAGGTGCTGCTGGAACAGCAGGTGTTAATTGTGGAGAGCGCCAGAGCGGGGCTGTCGCGCCTTCTCTCTTCCCATAGGGCGTAAGCCCATACGCCAATTGGCGGCGTTTACCTTCCGGGGGCCGGAGGTAGTCTTTTTGCGGCAGTCTGGGATCTCGGGGACTCAGCCTTCAATGAAAATACCAGCCGGAAACCATGGATCGCCTGCATCCGAACGGCGCATGCGCGCAATTGCGGCATGCGCGCGCAGGAGGGATTGAATGGACCGTGTGTTCCCCCAGAGATGGCCGGCGGCGACGGATCAGCTGGCATCCGGCGGTCAGGAGTTCATCGGTCTTTCCGACATAACCGGATTTTTCAAGCGCTATGTCGCAACGATTGTCGCAGCATTGGCCGCGGCATTCCTGGCCGCCGCGTTCTACAATTCGACCACTGACCCTGCGTTCACTGCCATGGCGCAGATCCTGATCGAGCCAAGATTGCCGCAGCATCTCCAGGACGGCGGCGAAGTAACCCTGTCGTTGGACACCGCACAAGTGGAGAGCCAGATCGCGGTGATGCAGTCGGAAAAGATCGCGGCGATGGTTCTCGACCAATTGAAACTCGTCGACGACCCCAAGTTCAACCGACCTCAGACTCCGCCCCTGAGGGACAGATTCCGAAAGATAGGAACGATCGTCGTTGAAGCTTTTGGACTGCAGAATAGCGCGCTCTTCGGCAAGATTCGGAAGTATCTCGGTTTGGACGCTGCTGAAACGCCTGCGACGCTCACCGAATACGAAAAGGGCCGGCGCGCGATGTCGATCTTTCACGACGGCCTCGACGTCCGCAGGGTCGGTGTTTCCTACGCCATAGGCATATCCTTCACCGCCCTGGATCCCAAGGCTGCAGCCGACATTGCCAACGCGACGGCAGACGCCTTCGTGCGCGAGCAGGTTGAAACCAAGGCGGAAGCGGCAAAGGAGGGCGGCGCCTGGCTCGAGATGCGGCTTGAGCAGCTGCGCACCCAAATGAACAAAGCCATGGCGAAGGCGCAGGAATTCCGTTCCCGGCACGACTACAGCGTCAATGGCGGGACCGAAGGAGAAGACGGGGCGAACGCCGTGCCCACCCTTGAGGAGCTTGAGACGACTGCCGAGACCTATCAGAAGATGTATGAGAGCTTCCTGCAGGCTTATACCAATTCGGTGAGCCAGCAATCATACCCTGTTGCCGATGCGAGGGTGATCACGGCCGCCACGGAGCCGCTCTCTCCCAGCGCTCCCCGGCCGAAGCTCATCCTGGCGTTCGCCGCGGTTGCCGGGCTCATCCTCGGGATCGGCCTGTCGTTTGTAAGGCATACGTTCGACTGGACCATAAAGTCGCCGCGGCTTATTCGCGACAACCTGGGTATCGAATGCGTCGGGGAGCTGCCGCACATTGGCAAGGGGAGGGAGACCGGTCGCGTCGACGAAGTGCTGAGACGTCCGCACTCCCGCTACAGCCACAGCCTCCGGAAGGCGCGAACCGAAATCAGCCTTGCGGAAACCGATCATCCGATAAAATTCCTTGGATTGACCGCTGCATCCGACGACAGCGCGAAGAGTTCGGTCATCAGCAACCTTGCCACGCTTTATTCGATGTCCGGCCTGAAGACGCTGGTCATCGATGCCGACGTCCGGCAGCCGACCTTGACGATGCGGCTGCTCGGCCCGTTGCGTGGGCTCGACAGGCCGTGCCATGATCTGGTCCGGCTCAACATCATAAGCACTCCGGGGCGACCGTTCGATTTGCTCCCCAGTTCGGTGGTTAACACCAAGAACTTGTTGGTGCCGGACAACATGGAGGCCTTTCTCTCGGATCTGGCAGCCTGCGACCTTGCGGCCTACGCCTACGATATCGTGATCCTGGACCTGCCGGCGCTTGCCTCGGGGCCTGACATGCTGAAGGTCGGGTCGATCCTGGACGGTGTCGTCATGGTCGCCGAGTGGGGCAAGACACACCTCGAAACGCTGCGCGGTCTCACCAGAACGCTGCAGACCAGCCGGACTCCCATCCTCGGCGTGCTCCTGACGAGAGTCAGGGCGATGACGTCCGCGAACCGCAAAGCATGAGAGCGGGTCGCTCGATATTCCTCCTGTTGAGGCCGCAAAGCATGCAGTGGGATCATTCCTTGGGATTAGAGGGTATAGCCCCGGAGCACCCCGCTACCTCCTTTGCCTTCCTTGCTCGCCGGCACTGGTCTTGGAAGAGTGACGAGAGCAAGTTCGAATTGGCGACCGCCCTATGACAACAAACGCCTTCGAGAAGCAGTCTCGCCAGAGATCTCTAATCTGGGTTGAGCCATTTCTTCCCGTGGAGACCGACAGCCGGCCGGCGGTCGTGCATGTCGTTTCCGCGCCCGATCCCAACAATGCTGGGGCAGTTTGGACCGACCTGTCGCCCTCGCTCAGGGCTGGAACCACAAACCCGCCCCTGGGAGGTCTGTTGAAGCGGATCATGGATCTGATCATCGCCACCTCGGCACTCATTGTTGCCGCGCCCGTAATGATCGTCGTCGTCCTGCTGATAAAGGTGACCGCGGGAGGTCCGGCGGTGTTCTCGCACAGCCGCGTGGGCTTCGGCGGGAAGCCGTTCAAGTGCTACAAGTTCCGCTCGATGGTCACGAATTCCGAAGAGGTGCTCAAGGCATATCTCGAAGCCAATCCCGATGCCGGCATCGAGTGGGAGGAGACGCACAAGATCAGGGACGATCCCCGCGTGACGCCGCTCGGCTGGATGCTCCGCAAATCGAGCCTCGACGAACTGCCCCAGCTCTTCAACATCATCCGCGGCGATATGAGCTGCGTGGGTCCGAGGCCCATCGTGAACGACGAACTCAAGCGCTACGGCGATCATGTCGGGGAGTACCTTCGCACCAGGCCAGGGCTTACAGGCCTCTGGCAGGTCAGTGGCAGAAGCAGCGTGGACTACCCCAGCCGCGTGGCGCTTGACAGCCAGTATGTGCGGAACTGGTCGATCTGGCTCGATCTCGCGATACTGGTCAGAACCGTTTTCGCGGTGATGCGTTTCGACAGGGCGTCCTGAAACCGCAGCCGGGCAATCAGCCCTCGTTCCGCTTCCGGTGCATGGACAGAGACAGCCCGACGATGTAGGCGCAGGCCAATGCGAACGCCAGAATGAGGAACTTGGCAACCGTCACATTGCCGGGCAAACCAAGGCCATTCCAGGCAAAGCTCCCAATCATCAGCAGCGCGGTCGCTGCGATCAAGGCAGGAGCCTTGAATCGCAGCCCGATCAGAATGCCTGAGGCAAATACGGCGACTACACTCATCAGCACCGACGTCTCCAATGGTGGCACCCCAGGGTACCGATTGACCGCAGTTGGGAGGAATCAACATGCAATTGGTGCAGAAGCGATCGAAGCACAGATATGCGGCCTAAAAATACATGGCAAGCGCCGAGGCCGGATGATCCCCTGGCATCGGGTACTTGTCTGCACCTTTTTTGGTGGTATCGGGCTGAGGCGGCTCGCTCCGAGGCTGTGGCCCCCTTGGCTTTGCGATGGCAGCGACCGCAAGCACCAACGCATGTCGCCCAAGGTGCGCAGCGGCTCTGGGAAAACGACATGAGTTGATACAGAGGCTTAAAAGCGCGTCGCGCGAATCCGCTTCAGCGCGACGCGCTTCAGTGACGGTCGATCAAGCTGCCAAGGGACAGCGGCCTGCCGTTCTTGCCGACATCGTTCCTGGGTGTCAGTTGGTGCCCTGGATCGGCAGCGTCTCCGCCTGCAAGCCGCCCACTGCCGCAGGGAGGGCCGCCACGCCCGACTGCGGTCGGGGAATTTCGATCTTGACGGTATCGCCTGGCTCGATCAGCGTCGTTTCGTCAGCCGAGCGCTCTTCGGACCCGCTGGCCGTCGTCCTGACGATCTTGAAGATGGGCTTGGTCCTTTCGGAGCGCTCCCTCAGCGCGAGCAGAGCAGGGGCGGTGACCTCGGTTTCGTGCAGCAGTTGGACAGCGGTGTCGGCCTTGCTGGTAATTTCGTTGAGTTGCTGCTGCGTTTCGCGCAAGGCCCCTGCAATCTCGTTTGCGTGTTGATTGCCGAGGTTGAGGATCTCGATGTCGGTCTTGCTTATCTCCTGCCGGACCCGCAGGAGCGAGGTCTCGGCAACCAGTTTGTCGCTCTGCATCTGCGCAAGCGTACCTTCCAGCGATAGTTCCCGCGGCGCAACCGCCAGCCCTTTCTGCACCAGGGTGGAGACGCCAGCGAGCTCCTTCTGGATGAGTTCGATCTGCTTGTCGTGGAAGGTCATCTGCTGCCCGAGCGAATCCAATTCCTTTTCCAGAAATTCCTTCAGATCGTTCAGCGAGCGGAGTTGCGTGGTCATCGCATCTTTGCGGACGGCGAAGATTTTGCGCTCCTGCTCCATCGCTATCGCCACCGTCGGGTTCGAAGCCCTCACGTTCAGCTCCGGCGGGAAGGAGATCTCGTCGCTGCCGGCCTGTTCGGACTCCAGCCGCGCCTTGCGCGAAAGCAGGCTCACGCTGGACTGCGCCAGCAAATCCACCTCGCCTTGACCGGCGATAACTTCACGCTCGAGTCTCGGGATATCTTCCTCGCGTGTCCGCAAGCCGCCGGCGATACCCATTGCCTGCAATACCGTCAGGCCGGGTCTGTAGGGAAATTCGCCGGGCTGCGCGACGTTGCCGACGATATAGAACGGTCTGTACTGAGCGATCTCGACGGCTACATCCGGCGGCCGGCCGAGGCCCATCTGCTGCATCAGACGGCCGCCGATCGCGCGGGCAAGGTCGCCGGGCGCGGTTCCCTGTGCGCGTATCTGGCCGACGAACGGCAAGAAGAGCGTGCCGTCGGCGCCGACGGTAAAGTCGTCGTTGAGCGCAGTCCACTCGAAGAACACGTCGCGCGAAGCGCGCCATTCGTAGACCTTGAGCCTGACTTTGTCCTGCGGGCCGAGGAGATACTCGTCGGCCATCGTCGGCAGGGTCCAGCCGGTCATTGCCGCCAATGAAGCCACTGCCGTCACCACCCATTTGCGCATGGTCTTGCCCACCGTCAAATCTTCAGGATGTATTCGGGTTCGATGCGCCCCATCGCGACATGGAGGATCGCCAGCATATTGCCTCTCAGCCTGCCCCTGCGGTCGACATAAGGCTCGGGCCGCAGGCTCTTTGCGAGATTGGCCGCTATGTTCCTGAACATCAGGGGAAGCGCGAACGAGGCGGGAACGGAGCCCTTCCTGATCAGGTAGATCGGATTTGCGACCTGAGAGTAGCCGAACCGTTCCCCGCTCACCCGCCCAGTCTTGATGCCGAGATGGACGCCTTTGATCGAAGTCACGCAAACCACCCGGCCCCTGGATCTCATCTGACTGGTGAAGTCGATGTCTTCCTGCCAGCCGTAGAGGACGAGGCGCTCATCGAAGCGCAAGTCGCCGACAAGCGAGGAACGCAGGGACATGTTGCAGCCGTATGCGCCGACATGGTCGACGACGGATGGTCCATCGGCTCCTCCGCCATTGGCCTCTCGCAGGGCGGCTTCGGCATCTTGCCAGGTGAGGCCCGCGTTGCTGGCCCCGTCCCGCACGACATTGCCCATCACCACCGCCCAGTTGTCATGTTCCTCGAAGGCCTTCTCGACCTGCTCCAGGTAGTTGGCCGACGGAACGAAATCGTCGTCGAAGAAGGTGATGACGTCGAAGCGCGCCAAGGACGTGGCAAGGGCGGAGTTGCGCTGGGCAGCCAGCCCCTTCGGTCCGAAAACGGGCGACACAGGGAACGGATGGCTTGCCGGCAACTCGACATGGGTAGAGTCGGGTGCCGACAATATGACCTCGTCGGGAAGCCTCGTCTGGCCGCCCAGATAGGCGAGCAGGCGCGCCAGCTGTTCCTTGCGGCCGAGGGTCGGGATGATCACTGCCAGTCTCATGCTCGATCCATATGTCGGTTTCCAAGAGGCTAGACCGGCCAGGGGAGCGAAACAGCATGCATAAAAGGAGACGGACCGGACTTGCCCTACCCCTGGGCACAGGCTTTCGGAGTATTTCCGCCGTGGAGCCACAGCCGTAAGTACTAGGCACGCATGCGCCTGAGGCAGCCGGTACCCGATCGGACAACTTGCCGGGAGCGTGACGTGGAACCGAGATTGCCGGGTCTACTGGTGCCAGGGGGACCCATGCTCCACGAACGCTCTTCCGATTTGGCGGTCGCGGCCAGGCTCGACATGCCCATCGAGGATCTGCCAGCCGCGCCGGAGTTTCCGGTCGATAGATACGCGAAGATAGCGGTCGTTCACGACTGGTGCCCGAATTTCCGCGGCGGCGAACGGGTCCTGGCGCAGATCTGCAAGCAGTTTCCCAATGCCGAGGTCTTCACGCTTTTCGATTTTCTGCCGGCCGAGGTTAAAGAGCAATATTTCCGCGACGTGGAATTCCACACCTCCGCGGCCAACCGCATCCCGATGGTGCAGAAATTCTATCGGTCCCTTTTCTTCTTCTGCCCCTTCCTGATCGAGCAGTTCGACGTGACGGGCTACGATGCGGTGATCTCATCCTCGGCCGCATTCTCGCGCGGCGTGATCACCAGGCCGGACCAACCGCATCTCTGCTATGTGCACAGCCCCGTCCGCTACGCCTGGGACGAGCAGTTTTCCTACCTCCAGCAAGGGCGGCTCGGCTTCGGTCCGAAGGGATTTCTCTACCGCTACATGCTTCATCGCCTGAGGACCTGGGACACCAGGACCGCGCATGGCCCGGACCTGATGCTGGCGAACTCGAACTATGTCCGCTCCCGTATCCAGCACATCTACGGCCGCGACGCGCGTGTCGTCTTCCCGCCCGTTGCGCTCGGAGAACTGCCATGCGTGGATGACAAGGACGACTATTACGTCTCCGCATCCTTTCTCGCCCCGTACAAGCGCACGGACCTCGTCATCCGCGCCTTCAACGAGATGCCGTCGCGGCGGCTGGTCATCGTCGGCGAGGGGCAGCAGTCGGCCGGCTTGCGGGCGCTCGCCGGCCCGAACATCACCTTCTCGGGTTACCTGCCCCGGCAGGACTACGTGGACACCGTGGCACGGGCGAAGGCAATGGTCTTCGCCGGCTGCGAGGATTTTGGCATAGCGCTGGCCGAGGCGCAGGCCTGCGGGACGCCGCTGATCGCCTTCGGCCGCGGCGGGGCGGTCGACATAGTGAGGCGCCTTGGTTCATCGCCCGAGCCGACGGGAGTGCTGTTCAAGGCGCAGACTGTCGATCATCTCAAGGAAGCAGTCGAACGGTTCGAGCAGAACAGCCATGCGATCGCGCCCCGGGCCTGCTCCAGGAATGCGGGACGCTTTTCTGAAGAGAACTTCGACCGCGCCATCCTGGAATCGCTGGGAGCCGTACAGGCGCTTCACGAGATCACGTGAACTCGCGCACCCTGACGATCCTCGTTTCCGTATCGACGCCATCGGCGGCGGCCATCGCTTCGAGATAGCGCAGGGCCGTTTCCCTCCAGCAGTAGTCCAAGGCTCTCTCTTTTCCCCTCGCCACCATCCGCAGCTGCAGCGCCTCGGAACTGCGCAGCCGCATGAAATGCGCGAACCAGGCCTCCGGGTCGTCGGGAGGCGCAAACAGCGCCGCGTCGCTGCAGACTTCCGGCAGGCTGGCGCGGTCGGAAACCACCACCGGGCAGCCGATTGCCATCGCCTCGAGGGCAGGCAGGCCGAAACCTTCCGTGAGCGAAGAGAAGGCCAGGCAGAGCGAGTCCTCAAGCAGAGCCACCAGCTCGCTGTCGGAGATGCGACCGAGCCAATGAATGTTTTGCGCTTCGGTCCTGGTCGATTCCGAGCGGAAAACGCGCGAATCCGACATGCCGACAATCGCGATCCTGAGCCCGTTTTCGGCAAGGCGGCCGGCCATGTTCAGGATGAGCTCCACATTCTTGTGCGGTGCGGCGCTGCCGATCAGGACGATGGTTTCCGGCGAAGCCGCCCGTCGTGTCGCCGGCGAATGTTCAGGCGTCCACCGCAAGGCATGCTCATGGCCGTTCGGCGCCACGAAAGCCCGTCTCGCCGGGATGACGCCACGGCGGACCAGCTCGCCCAGCGAGTAGTTGGAAACGGTCGAAATGCCCCATGCGGTCCTGCCGAGACACGGCAGCAGCATTCTGTAGAAGCTCCTGAAGGCAAGCGAGTAGCTTTGCGGGGCGTTCCAGACATTTGCGTCATGTATGCAGACGATCTGCTTCCGGCAAAAGAGCGGTCCTGTGTTGCAGAGGCTGAGCAGTCCGCCGCCGCCGAGAGATGAGGGAAGCTGCGTCTGCTCCCAGGCATGGCCGCGCCCGCTGCCGATCTCGCGGCGTTCGATGAAAGCGAGGGGGATTTCCTCCGATCCAGGCGGGCAGTGCAGTCCAATTTCCAGGCCGCGGGCCAAAGGCACCTGTTCCGCGATCAACGCGTCGAGCCAACGGACGACCTCGCGCGCATAGCGTTGGACGCCGGTTGTCGGCTGGGAAAGGAAGCGCCCGTTGATTGTCCAGCGCCGTGTCATGGCAACCTCTTTGAACCCTCAGTGTGGTGGGGCGGCGACGCGGGGTCACCATGGCCATCGGGTCATGCGGTTCGCCGGCAATCATTCGGATGGGCGAGATCGGGCGGCCTTCCTACCTCAAACGTCTGAGGACCTCCGCGCCGCCGGGGATGCTAGTCTGGCCATGAGTTCCGAAAGGACCGGGGAAGGGTATGGGCAAGCTCGATTTCGATACGACAGACGCGCCACCCCGACAGCGCAATGGACATCGCCCCGACACGCCGCTGGTGAAATCGCTGGCCGAGAATGCCCAGAATTCGATCGGGCATTCCGCGTGGTCCTTGGAAAAACCGGAAACGCCGAGACGGCGCTGGACCATAAACGGAGACTTCACGACACTTCGGCCGAACGGTGTGGCCCGCTACGCCCGCGAGGTCACGATGGCGCTCGATGCCCTCATTTCGGAGCGGCATCCGCTCGGGCGCGACCTGGATATCGATCTCGTCGTGCCGCGCCCGCTGTCGGAACCTCTCCATCTCGACGCCATCGCCGTCCGAGTGGTTCCCGAGTTCAACCGGCCGCGCCTTCCCCAGTTCTGGGTGCAGGCGCAGTTGCCCTGGCATGTGCCCGGAGGGTTGCTGAGCTTCTGCAACCTCGCCCCCATCGTGCTGAAGCGCCAGATCGCCTGCATCCACGACATGCACACCAGGCTGATGCCGTCGAGCTATGGACGCGGCTTCCGCTGGGCGCACCGCCTCATTCTGCCGGCGCTCGGCAGGCGGGCAGCCCGCATCACCACCGTCTCGCAACTCTCGCGCAGCCATCTGGTGGCGTTCGGCATCGCTCCGGACGAAAACATCGTCATCACCTACAACGGCAGCGATCACGCCAGGAGATGGGATGCCGCGAGATCGTCGCTGACCGTCGACCGTGGCAGACCCTATGTGCTCTGCCTTGGCAGACGGGATCAGGAATACAAGAACATGGGACTTCTCGCCCGGCTGGCTCCGCTCCTCGATGAGATGGGTCTGGATCTGTGGATGCCGGGCGATGTCGACGAAGCCACGCTCCTGCGATACGTCCCGAACTTGCCCGGCAACATCGTCTTCCTTGGCCGCATAGGCGATGACGACTTCAAGAAGACGCTCGAGGGCGCGCTCTGCTTCCTGTTTCCGTCACGCATCGAAGGGTTCGGGCTTCCGGCCGTCGAAGCGATGGCGTCGGGCTGTCCCGTCATTGCATCGACCTCGCCGTGCCTCCCGGAGATCTGCGGGGATTCAGCCCTCTATGCCGATCCGGACGACGTCCATTCATGGGCCGAGAAGGTTCGCCTGCTCCTGCTCAACCCGGCCCTGCGCGAGTGGCTGGTGACCAAGGGCAACGCCAAGGCGAGCAGCTATTCGTGGCGCTGGATCGCATGGAAATATCTGGAACTGATGGTTCAGGTCGATGCCGATTTCGCAACCCAATCCCTGTCCTTTGTTCGTGGCGGAGCAACGTGATGCCTTGTCCTCGGCCAGAACTTGGAGACAGCGCTGGCGTCTGCAGCAAGCCCACACCGACGAAAAGGCGCCGCCGGCCAGCCATGGGAAGGCAGCGCTGATGGCTCGCATCGATGTAGCCATACCCTGCTACAACGCCGGAAGGTACCTCGCGCAATGCATCCGCAGTGTGCTTTCGCAGGACATCGACGACCTCCGCATCATCGTCATTGACAATGCCTCGACCGACGACAGCGTGGAGGTGGCGCGCCGCTTCGCTGCCGAGGACAGTCGGATTGAAATCGTCCGCCATGCCAGAAATCTTGGGCCGGTAGCGTCCTTCAACGAAGGCATCGACCTTGCGCGCGGCGACTACTTCGTCATCCTGTGCGCCGACGATCTCCTTGCGGACGGTTCGCTCCGGCGCGCCATCGACGTCCTCGAAAGCAATCCGACGGCTGTTTTCGCCATTGGCTCCGAACTTAGCATGATCGACGGAGAGGATTTCGTCGAGCCAAGTCAACCGGATCGATGGCGGATCAGGGAAGGGGCGGGATTCATCGAGGATTGCTGCCGCCATCTAGGGCTATCCCTGGCCTTGGGAGCTGTGGTGGTCAAGACGGCGGCGCAAAAGGCGGCGGGGCACTACCGGGCGTCGCTTCCCCACGCAGACGACCTGGAGATCGCGCTTCGCCTCGCCCGGTTGGGTTGCGTCGTCGAGTTCGAAGGCGCCCTCGGCATCCGCCGCCTGCATCCGGAGCAAATGACGGTTGTCTACTTTTCAGACAAACTGATCCAGCTGAAGGAACGGGAGGCGGTATTCAACAGCTTCTTCACAAGGGAAGGAGCGGCGATGCGGGAAGCAAACCGGTTGCATCGCATAGCCATGCACAGAATTGGCGACGCTGCCTATTGGTCGGCAATCTCCCATCTGTTCCGGGGAAAGACAGCGTACGGCGTCGAGCTGTTTAGATATTGCTTTTCGCTAACGCCGTTATCGAGGCTGTTCCCGCCGATGGGACATTTTTATCGAAAGAAGGGGACCTTAAAACGAGCGCTGTCGGTGATTTCGGGTCGGGTGGGCTCGGTTGCCAACCACGCGGAGGATCGCGCGTGACCAGGAGGCGGCTTGGTGTCGTCTATCTGACGGACGGCAGGCGTGACGATCTGACCTATGCCAGTGCTGCCGCGCTAGGCTTGAACCAATCGCGTGAGATAGACATTCACATCGTTCAGGCTGGTTTCCGCTCGGCCCCGCCGCCAACCGTGCTCAGGTTCCTCCAGGCGAAGGGGCATCGGCTGGCGACCCATACCCTGCTGATGGTCGATCGGGGTCTGCCAGGTCGCGGCCACATAACGCCGACTGCGTACGCAAAGACCGACGCGATCGCAATGGTTTCCAACGAACACGATGTCATCTGTTACCTGGACAATGACACGCTGGCCGTGCGGCCTCTTGATCTGGAAATTGCCGCGCCAAAAACGCAGCCGCTGGCCGCGGTGCCCGACCTATCCGTGTCCACGGGCAGCGACAATCCCGCCTTCTTCGCTAACTGCGACAAGCACGGCCTTCAGCGACGCTACTTCAACTCCGGCCTGCTGGTCATCAATGCCTCCCGATGGATTGCTTCGGGAATTCCCGAGCGATACGAAGCCGCGGTCAAGGCCCATGCCGACTTCTGCCCCTATTGGGATGGAGCATGCAATGATCTCGACCAATGCGCCTTCAACATAGCCGCCGGCGGATCATGGGAAACACTTCCGCTGGAATTCAACGTGCAGAAGTCCGCCTTTCAGACCGCCTATTGGGACCGTGCATTGATCCGTCACTACACCGGGCCCGAGAAATTCCTCCCCGCGAGAGCTCACCGCGCCGACAGGAAGGAGCGGTCCGTACTTCGTCGCATAGCGCATGAATGCCAGGATCTCGGCCTGGAAGTTCCTTCTGGCTATCTGGGATTGGCATACTGGGCAAACGGACTGCGCAGGAAAGCCGAGCGGATCAGGATTTCGCGGCTGATCGGGCAGCTCTCTTGATCCAATCACAACGAACCGGCGGGCTCCCGCGGCGTGCGCGGGTCAGCCTGCCGAGGCACGAACCCGCCGAAATTCCGGGATGGTTCTGACGATCTCGCCGAGCAGCGGATGCCTGGTAAGGACCAGTGCCGTTGCCCATCCGATCAGTGCCAGCAATCCCGCGCCAAATGCCTGCCCGTATGAAAGGCCGGCGACGGAGCCGTAAGCCCAGGTTACGGCGAGCGGAGGGAGCACGCTCGCGACGGCCACGACAGCGCTTCTCCATATCGCCGCGGCGATGTCCCTGCGTCTCAGTCCCAACCTGCGACGGACGAAGCTCAGAGCGACAAATGCCTGGAAAGGAACGGTCACCAGCATGCACCAGACGGCTGCGTGCAGTCCGCCGAAAATTACGGCTATCGACAAGATGACCCCGGAAAGCGGGAAGGCGATCAATGCCCGAATGAGCAAGTCGCGGATCGCGCCCACCGCCACCGTCACCGGATAATTGAGCTGGAAACTGAACGAGAAAAGAAGGGCGATAGCGACGACCTGGACGAGCGGGGCGGCCTCGACCCATTGGTGACCGAGCGTGATTTCTATGACGGGACGCGCCAGCACCGAAAGCACCAGGAGCGCGGGCCAGTGGAGTCCGGTGATGAGAGAAAGGGCCGCGAGATATGGGCGTTTCAAATCCCTGCCTTGCCTGACCTCGGCCGAGAAGGCCGGCAGCACGACGCTCATCGCTCCTCCGAGGATGAGTTTGTCGGGTATCTGACCGATCAACAGGGTGCGACTGAACAAGCCCGCGGCATTCGGCGACACGAAGCGGCCCAGGAGCAGCAAAGGCAGGGCATCGAAGATGTAGAAGATGATGGCGATGGCGCCATTGTACCCGCCGAACGAGATCATCGCGCGCCAGTTGGCGAAGGACGGCTTGAACATCCAGAAATGGGGGCGCAGGGCCAGGGCGAGCGCCGCGGCAAGCCCGCTGCCGATCAGCCATCCCCAAGCGAAGCTCATGTAGCTGAAGCCGGCAAACGCAAGCGCGATTGTTGCCGCCGAAGCCGTCACCGCCCCGGTGATGTTGATGGCCGCCACCTTGCCAAAGGACATTTCCCGCCGGAGCAGGGCGTTGATCAGAATGAAGCAAGCATCGAGGAAGAGGCAGATCGAGACGATGTGGAAGTAGGGGATAAGGTTGGGCTGCCGATAGAAGAGAGCCAATCCGGGGGAGACGGCGACGAGAACGGCTGCGATGATCCCAGTAAGGATGAACATCACAGTAAATGCCGCGCCGATATCTTCTCGGCTCAGTTCGTCGCGCTGTATCAGGTAGCTCGAACTCGAGAATTCCCTGACGGACATGATAATCGCCAGGATAGCGGTGCCGATCGCCGATACCCCGATCTCTTCGGGCGTCAAGATCCGCGAGACCGCGGCAGCAGTGGCAAAATTCGTGGCAAACAGCACGTAGCGTTCACCCGTGCTAATCAGGAGTGCGCGTTTTACGCCGAGCATGGGTGCTGTTCTTCTCCAGTCAGGCGGGAGCTCGTCCGCCTCGATCGATCACCGATAGTCCGACAAACGAGTTGGAAGATCATGCCGCCAAAAAGGCTAAGGGACGCACCCGCCCAAAGGGGTAGCGCTGAACGTGCCGGTCCTGCCTGTCGACCACTCGGCAACGACCCGCATCTGTCGCTGCAACTAGGACATGCGGCCTTACGCTCGGAGGTTGTTAGGACGGCCGAGTGAGGTGCTCCTCCCGGCGCTGCGATCGCCTCGGTATCGACGGAAGCCTTCAGGATATCCATTGGACGTAAGGATGCCCTCGCCGGAGGGATGCGTTGTGTTGTGGCAGGATCGACCTACGATCGATGGCCTGTTCCGACATGGCTGGGAATGCGATGGGCAGGCAGAACCGCGAGCTGTATGGGCTTCAGATGCTCCGCGCGATTGCGGCGCTTGCTGTGGTCGTTCGCCATACCCTCGACATGTCGGAGGGATCGGAAGCTGGGCGCTTCGGCCCTTACTGGGTGGCAACATCCGGTGGCGCCGGAGTCGATCTGTTCTTCGTGATCAGTGGGTTTATCATGGTCTATGTGAGCTTCCCTTTTGGGCGGCTCCCTGATTCACCAAAGGATTTCATCATCAAACGGGCAACGCGCATTTTCCCGTTATACTGGATATGCAGCGCCGCCATCTTCGCGGTATCGGCAGTTGGGTTCCTGCACAACAAGCACATAGACTCGTATACTTTATTAAACTCCGCACTATTGCTCCCAGGTGACAAGCTGGTGTTTGTCGCATGGACGCTGTCATATGAGATATATTTCTACGTGATTTTTTCGATTTGTCTGGCGTTGGGCAGGATGGGGCCAACATCTATTGCGGCCATATTCCTGATGATCGTTGGGATTGCGTTTGGGGGCCGGATTCAGGATCCGACATTCGCCAATTTCGTCTCCAGCCCTCTCATTCTGGAATTCTGTTTCGGCATCATTTTGGCGCTGTTGTTTTGCGCTGGAGGAAAATGGAAAGTCCCGCAAGCTCTCAGTGTCATAGGATTTGCGGCGATAATTGCGGCTTCGATTTTCACGATGCAACACGATGCCGCGCCGGATGCCACTCGGGTCATTATGTGGGGTATTCCGGCGACTTTGATTGTGGCGGCCTTTCTCAATGTCGAGCGGCCGCGGTCGAAACTGGGCCGAGCCGCCGTGCTGCTCGGCGACGCATCTTACGCGCTCTATCTGACGCACATCTTCGTCATGTTGGCATATGGCTGGCTGATCAAGTCGACATTTGTTGGAGGGGTGTCGCAAGTTCCGTTCGTTCCTGCGGTCATATGCGTATGCATTGTTGTCGGCGTGCTGACACATCTGTTGCTGGAAAAGCCAATTCTGGACTTCATCCGGAAGGCCATAAAACGCCAGCGGAGCCGGCGGCCGGTGGAGGTTGGCACTTTGCCAAGATAATGCAACCGACTGCTGCCATAACGACGCAGCCTGAGACTTAGGGTTACGTCCGAAAGGGGTAGTACCGGGACTCCCTTCACCCGTATGGGCAAATTGCTTCCCATGATCGCAATCCCGACTATCCAGCCCGAGTTTGAAATCCGGCACGGAGGCGCTTGCCATGTCTTTTCGTTTTGCAGTCGCCGCAGCCTGCCTGTTTGTGACCGTCGCGCCCGCTTCCGCTGATCTCCTCTGGGGCGTCAACGGACATCCTATAGTTGCCTATCCGGGTGTCCCGTTTGAACGGCAACTCGACTTCCTCAAGGATCTGGGCCTGAAATCGTACCGCGTGAACGTCACCGGCGAGGACAACGCGGATAAGCTTGCCGCCCTTGTCGACGCCGGAAAGGCGAGAGGGATCGAGATCCTGCCCGTCATCACGCCGGCGGGCGTGAATATGGATAAGGACAGCCCGCAAGATCTCTATGAAAAGAGCCGGAAGCTGGCGATCGCTCTTGGCACCAGGTTCAAGGACGACATCCGGGTTTGGGAACTCGGCAACGAGTTGGAGAACTATGCCATCATCCAGCCCTGCGAAAAGCGCGACGACGGCACCCAGTATCCCTGCGCATGGGGACCCGCGGGAGGAACGGGCGCGCTCGACTACTACGGCCCGCGCTGGGTGAAGGTGAGCGCCGTCCTCAAAGGCCTGTCCGAAGGCATGACGGAAGCCGATCCCGGCATCAGAAAGGCGATCGGCACGGCGGGATGGGGCCATACGGGCGCGTTCGCGCGTATGAAGCAGGATGGGATCTCCTGGGACATCTCGGTCTGGCATATGTATGGCGACGATCCGGAATGGGCCTTCCGCGAAATCTCGGGCTACGGCAAGCCGATCTGGGTCACCGAATTCAATAACCCTTACGGAAGCCAGCGCGGCGAGCGGCAGCAGGCCGACGGCATCAAGCAGACGATGACGCGGCTTCGCGAACTCAGCGCCAAATACAAGGTCGAAGCAGCTCACATTTATGAATTGTTCGACGAGACCTATTGGGCGCCAAGCTTCGAAGCCAAGATGGGATTGGTGAGACTCACCCCCGCGTCCGACGGCAAATGGAGGGCCGGCGAGCCGAAGCCCGCCTACAAGACGGTGCGCGACTTGATCCGCGGTCCGCAGCCGTCGCCCAAGCCGCTTCGGGAATGCGACCCCCAGACCACGGCTGCGGACAAGCCGATCTATGTCAGGCAGGCGAGCTTCGCTTACTGCCTCGTTCTTGGCCGCCAGGGCGACGCCGACAGCGTGGGACGGTGGTCGGCAGCGCTCGAAGACGGGAACAGCAAACTTGCCGACATGATCGTGGAAATGATGCGCACGGACGATTTCGAAGCCAAATATGTGACGATCGGCCTGACGGACAGTGCCTACGTCAATTTCCTGTTTCAGTTGCTTCTCGGACGTGGCGCGGACGGCTACGGACTGGAGACCTATGTCACTCAGCTGCGTGCGGGATCCATGACACGGGAGATGGTGGCCTTCGGCATCATCAATTCGGCCGAGTTCAACTCCAGATACGCGGCGACCCGCGAGGTCTCCGCGGTGCCGGCTCCGGGCTAGACAGGAAGGTCGGCCGGAAGGAGGGCACCATGGCAATGCGCCTCGCCTCCGCCGCACTCATGGCCATCATCCTTTTTGCGGCCATGGCCACCGCAAGTCCGGCATGCGAAAGCAATGGCGCGACGCAGTTCCCGCTGAGGATCGAACCTGGCAAGAACTATCCGGTCGACCGGAATGGCCGTCCATTCTTCATGCAAGGCGAGGCGGCGTGGTCTCTCATCGCCGAGCTCAAGGAGGACGAAGCTGAGCTCTATCTCGAGGATCGCAAGGCGCGCGGGTTCAACACCATACTGGTGAACCTTATCGAACACCGGTTCTCCCGCAACGCTCCCGCGAACGCCTATGGCGAGAGGCCGTTCGCGGACAACGGAAATTTCGTTCTTCCGAACGAAGCATACTTTGCCCGCGCCGACCGCATCCTGCAGAAGGCATGCGACCTCGGTTTCCTGGTCCTCCTCGTCCCGTCATATCTCGGAATCGGCGGTGGCGATGAGGGCTGGTATCAGGAAATGGCGGCGGCGGGGGCCGGAAGTCTCGCCACCTACGGGCATTTCGTCGGAAATCGCTACCGGCGTTTCGACAACATCATGTGGGTCAACGGCGGTGACTATGATCCTGCCGACAAGGAGCTGGTCAGGGCCATCGCTCGGGCCATCATGGAAGAGGACCCGGTCGCCCTCAGCACCGTCCACGGCGCTCCGGAAACTGCACCTTTGAAATTCTGGGGTCGCGAGCCCTGGCTGAAGGTCAACGATATCTACACATACAAGCCCACCTATGCGGCAGCGAGCAGGGAGTACGCCGCCGGCAGGGGCATGCCCTTCTTCCTGATCGAGAGCGCCTATGAGTTCGAATATGGTGCCGATCAATACCGCGTTCGCATCCAGGCATATCAGGCGATCCTCTCCGGTGCCTTCGGGCACGTCTATGGCAATAACCCGGTTTGGCATTTCGGCGGTCCGGGCATCCTGCCGGCGGAAACGACCTGGCAAAAAGCCCTCGACAGCCCGGGGGCGCGGAGCATGCAGATTCTGCATGAATATTTCTCGTCCATCAAATGGTGGGATCTGGAGCCTGACACGGGGAACGATTTGTTGATCGCGGGGCAGGGCAACTACCACGCCCGAACAATAGCCGCTCGGACAAGGGATGGCTCGCTCGCGGTCCTCTATATCCCCACCGGCAGGGGTGTCACCCTCGACCTTGCGAGGCTCGCCGGGCCGCAGGTCTCGGCTCGCTGGATCGATCCTTCCACCGGAAGGAGCGATCCAGCCGCTGGATCCCCGTTTTCCGCGGGCGCCCGGTATTTCGCTCCGCCAAAAGGCAATCATGCCGATTGGATATTGGAACTCCGTTCGCTGCCGGTGCAAAGCCAATGATCGCCAGAAACGACGTCGACAGCTTTGAGAGCCTCGCGACCGTCGACGCAACGATGGCGGCATCCCATCGTGCAAGCGGAGACGGCACTGGCCTGCGCCGGGCACCTCGAAGGATCGCTCTGTTCGGACTCTTCGGCTGCGGCAACCTTGGCAATGAAGGTTCGCTCGAGGCGATGGTCGGGTTTCTGAGAAGAGAGCGCCCAGGGGCGGAACTTTTCTGCATCTGCCAGGAACCCGAGCTCGTCAGGGAAGCGTTCGGTCTCGAGACCCTGCCGATCCGCGGGAGTGGCCCGACAAGCGGCCTGTCACGAAGAATTAACCGGCTGTTCCTGAAAATTCCGGGGAAGCTCGCCGATTTCGCGCGAGCGTACAGCCATGTCCGCAAGGCCGATGTCATGATTATCCCGGGTACCGGAATTCTGGACGATTTCGGCGAGAGGCCTGCGGGCATGCCTTACGACATACTGAAATGGTGCCTGGCCGCCCGGCTCGCCGGCACTCATATTGCTTTTGTCAGCATCGGGGCAGGGCCAATCAGGAACAGGTTGAGCCGCCTCTTGATGATCTCGGCGGCCCGGCTGGCCCACTATCGGTCCTATCGCGATCTTCAGTCCAAGGAGTTTATGGAGAGCGTCGGCTTCGACGCCCGCAACGATCCGATCTATCCGGACCTCGCCTTTGGCCTGCCCGCGCCGACTCTAGTTCCACAGATCGCTCCAAACACGCTGAGGGTAGGAGTGGGCGTCATGGCCTACCGTGGCTGGTACGGTTTTGCCGATGGCGGTCAATCGATCTTTTCCCGCTACATCGGTAAGCTGGCGATCTTCGTCGTCCACCTCCTGGATTGTGGGCATGAAGTCAGGCTTCTTACAGGCGATGACGACGACGGCGTAGCCGTGGATGCGCTGCTGGCGGCCGTGAGGAGCCTCAGGCCTGATTCAAAGCTGGCGTATCGACCGGTCCATTCGCTGGGCGACGTGATGGGGCAGATGGCGCTCACCGATCTTGTCGTCGCCACGCGCTTCCACAACATCGTCTGCGCACTCAAGATGCGCAGGCCAATCATCTCGCTTGGTTACGCCAGGAAGAACGACGTGCTGATGGATCGGATGGGCCTGGGCGAGTACTGCCAGAACATTGAGACATTCGACGTCGACGGACTCATCGCGCAGTTTTCGCGGTTGGCGGCAGCTCGGGAAGCATACGAAATGACGATAGCCGATCGGCTCGCCGAACTCGGGGGCCAGATCGAGAGGCAGGGCGTTCGGCTTCTCTCCAGCGTGGTCGGATGAGGCATGCCGCGGGTGTTTGACGAGAGACGCAAAAATGCCCGACTTCGCGTTTGACTGCTTAGCTTTCTTCCGGAGCCTCGCTCTTTGGATCGGCAATGCGGGTTCAACCGGTGGATCGCCATTGCGCTCTTGTCGCGAAAGTTTATCGAGAGCAATTCTTCAGAAGTATCTCGAATCGATCAAATACTATGCGCAGCATGACTAATCACCGAATGTTATCGGCTGGAATTTTTGGCGTATTGGCGTCTGTTGCCATAGTTTTCGGGGTTTTGCTGTACGAAAAGCTGCAAGAATCGACCGGAGAGGCGAGCAGAGCCAAATTTTGGCACTCGCTGACCTGGCGATTGGACCTGTACGGCCGCAAGGCATTCGGCGAGGTTCCGGACCTGTCCTGGCCGGAGCTCTTCCGAATGACAAACCCGTCAAGCGGGTTTGTCCTGACCTCGACGGTCACGGAAGCGCGATCGCTGGATGCCTCGGTCATCAACCCCTATGTCGGTGCGGAAGATCGTGCTGCCGGCGCCGAGATATTTCGCCGGAACTGCGCGGCCTGCCACGATGGATCGGGGGCGCACGCGCCGCTTCTCGACCGGCCGCTCAGGCACGGCGACAGCGACCTGACCATTTACAAAATCGTGCGCGACGGCATTCCCGCCACTGCCATGGCGTCCCATGCCGATCTGTCGTTCGACGACCGTTGGAGGGTTGTCGGCTATATCAGATCGCTCCAGAATTCGGCCAAGAGCGACGACAGCGTGCCGCATCTCGATGTCCGCGTGACGGCCGACGACCTGCGGGCACCGAACTCGGCCCAATGGTTGACCTATTCGGGTTCCCTCGACGGTCATCGCTACTCGCCGCTCGCCGAGATCACGAAGGAAAACGTGTCCCGTCTTCATGTCCGCTGGATTGGCCAGTTCGACACCGATGACCGAGTGATAGAGGCAACGCCGCTCGTCGTCGGCGGAACGCTCTTTACCAGCGTGCCTCCAGCCAACGTCGTTGCCTTCGACACAAAAACGGGCAACGTCCTCTGGAAATACCAAAGGTCCTTACCCGATAACCTGCCGATATGCTGCGGCCGGGTAAACAGAGGCCTTGCCGTTCTTGGCAACACTCTCTTCCTGGGCACCTTGGACGGCGTCCTGGTCGCCATCGATGCCAACACGGGAAAGGAGGCTTGGGAAACCCAGGTTGCCGCACCCTCCGAAGGCTTCTCGATGACCGGGGCGCCGCTGGTCGTGAACAATGCCGTCGTGGTCGGGGTCGCCGGCGGCGAATTCGGCGTTCGCGGATTTCTGGCGGCCTACGACCCCGCGAGCGGCAAGCGACTGTGGAAATTCAATACGATCCCGGGTCCCGGCGAACCGGGGCACGAAACCTGGAAGAATGATGCCTGGCGAACCGGCGGTGGGCCAACATGGGTGACGGGCAGCTACGACTCCTCGCTCGATCTCCTTTACTGGGGCGTGGGCAACCCGGCGCCCGACTATAATGGCGATGCGCGCCCCGGCGACAATTTGTTCACCAACAGCGTGATCGCGCTGCACGCGAGTTCTGGGAAGCTCGCATGGCATTTCCAGTTCACGCCGCATGACGATCACGATTGGGATTCAAACCAGACGCCGATCCTTGCCGAACTCACAATTGGCGGTATCAAACGCAAGGTGATTTGCTGGGCAAACAGGAATGGATTTTACTATGTGCTCGACAGGGTTACGGGCGAATTCCTGACCGGCGTGAACTTTGTCGAGCAGAATTGGGCCGCTGGCCTGGATCACGCGGGCCGGCCGATCTTCGTCGATGGTGCTTCCACCGAGGGACGCCTCATAAAACCGGGGGGTGGTGGAACGAATTGGCAAAATCCGGCCTTCGACCAAGGTCGGGGGCTGGTCTTCGTGCCGACGACTGAGGGGGCATCGATTTTTACGAAGACCGATGCGGACAAGGTCGAGCGGGGGCAGGGAGGACTGTTTGTCGGAAGCGGGGCAACATGGGCCGCCCCGCCCGTGCGGGGCGTGCGCGCGCTCGATGCCGCGACTGGGGAGAAGAAGTGGGAATTCCGTTCTCCTTCGGCGAAGGACTATGGTCACAGCGGCCTGCTCGCGACCGCCGGCGGATTGGTATTCGGCGCCTCCGGAGGGGTATTGTTCGCGCTCGACTCAGCCACCGGTCAGGAGCTTTGGCGTGTGCCGCTTGGCGGAGAAACGAGGGCAGCTCCCATCTCGTTTGTTGACGATGGCCGGCAGGTCATCGCGATCGCAGCCGGACGGGCGCTGTTTGTCTTCGGATTGTAGGCGCAAATCGAAGAGAAACCGCCGTCCAGGTGAATTCCGTCTCTCCAGCGGACATCCTCCGAAAGGTTTACGCGCGCGCCGCCCGAAAGACCTAGCCGGTGGCAACGCTTCGTCCAACGGGGCATCCCGATCTCCCATTGGCGTTCTCCCCCGCTTCTTCGCGCCCAAGTAGCCTTTTCGCGACTGTGGGCGCTCGAGAAAAGGTGTGCGATGAAAGTTATGGTAACCGGCCATCAAGGCTATATCGGCTCGGTGATGGTGCCGATGCTGCTGCGCGCTGGGCATTCGGTCTGCGGCTACGACAGCGATCTCTACCGCCGCTGCACCTTTGCCTCGGGAGGCGAGCAGGTTGCCGTTCCGTCCATCCTGAAGGACGTCAGGGACGTGAATGCGCGCGACCTCGAGGGGTTCGATGCCGTCATTCATCTGGCCGCTCTTTCCAACGACCCGCTGTCCGATCTCGATCCGAATATTACCTACGAGATCAATCACAAAGGTACGGTCCGCTTTGCCAAGGCTGCCAAGCAGGCAGGCGTGTCCCGCTTCCTGCTCGCCTCTTCGTGCAGCAACTACGGACAGGCAGGCGACGGGATCGTCGACGAGACGGCGGAGCTGAACCCGGTTACCGCCTATGGCTGGTCCAAGGTGCTTTCGGAGCGCGATATCTCGGAGCTGGCCGACAGCAACTTCTCCCCGATCTACTTCCGGCCCGCCACCGCCTACGGCCTGTCGCCGCGCCTGCGCTTTGACATCGTGCTGAACAATCTCGTCGCCTGGGCCGTCACGAAAGGGGTGATCCTGCTCAAGTCCGATGGAACGCCCTGGCGGCCGATCGTCCATATCGAGGATATTTCGAGGGCCTTCATCGCAGGACTGGAAGCCCCGCGCGAGAGCATCCACAACGAGGCCTTCAACGTAGGACGCACGGAGCACAATTACAGGATCCGCGACATTGCCGAGATCGTCGCCGGCGTCGTGCCGGGATGCCGGCTCGAATTCGCGTCCGATGCCGGCCCGGACAAGCGGTCTTATCGCGTCAGCTTCGACAAGATCGCGCGCGTTCTTCCCGCCTTCAGGCCGCAATGGGATGCGCGCAAGGGCGCCGAGCAGTTGTACCAAGCCTACCGCAAGTCGAACGTCACGCTCGAGGAATTCGAGGGGCCGCGCTTCCAGCGCATAGGCCACATCAAATATCTTCGGGCCAACGGATTTTTGGATGAGCGGATGCGAGTGGTTGAACCCTCGCGCAAGCTGGAGGCAGCGGCGGGCTGACCGCAATGGAACGCATAAACCCCGAGGAACTTGGCCCGCGGCTGTCTTCCGGCCTCGGCCGGCAAGTCTATGCGCTAGCCGAACGCCTCTTTCCGATTTGCAGGAGCATCACCGGTGACGGCGTGCGGCGGACGCTGGATATCCTGTCGGAGCACGTCGACCTTGCACGGCACGAGGTGCCCACCGGCACCCAGCTGTTCGACTGGACCGTTCCGAAGGAATGGAACATCCGCTCGGCAAGCATCATCGGCCCTGACGGACAGAAGGTCGTGGATTTTGCGGACTCCAACCTGCATGTCGTCAACTACTCCATACCCTTCAAGGGGACCCTGACGCTCGACGAGTTGAGACCGCACATCCACACATTGCCTGAGCAGCCGCAACTGATCCCCTACCGCACCGCCTACTACACTCCGGCATGGGGGTTCTGCATGGCCCATGATCGTCTGGCCAAAATGCCCGACGGTCTCTATCGGGTGGAGATCGATGCCGAGCTCAAGGACGGCAGCCTCACCTACGGCGAATATCTGCACCGCGGCGGGACCGAGCGGGAATTCCTGCTGTCGGCACACATATGCCATCCGTCACTCGCCAACGACAATTGCTCGGGCCTAGCCCTGCTGGCGACCCTTGCGCGAAGCCTCAAGGCAAGAAAGACACGATACAGCTACCGCTTCCTCTTCGCTCCCGGCACGATCGGTGCGCTCGCATGGCTGTCCCGCAACGAGGAGCAGGTAGGCCTGATCGACCACGGCCTGGTGATGTCCTGCGTGGGCGACGCCGCGGCGCCGGCCTACAAGCGCAGCCGTCGCGGCGATGCCTTCATCGACCGCGCGATGGCGCATGTGCTTAGTGGTCGGGCTGGGGCGAAGCTGATCGACTTTTCCCCTTACGGCTATGACGAGAGGCAGTATTGTTCGCCGGGTTTCAATCTTCCCGTCGGCATGTTCCAGCGCAGCGTCCACGGCACCTTCCCCGAATATCACACCTCGGCCGACAATCTCGACTTCATCGCGCCGCAGCATCTGGAGGATTCCTTCCGCATCCTCATGGACGTGATCGACATCGTCGAAGGGGACTGGACGCCCTTGAACCTCTTCCCCAAGGGCGAGCCGCAACTCGGCAGGCGCGGCCTCTACAGCGCCCTGGGAGGGCAGAAGTCATCCGGCATGAGCTCGATGGCCCTGCTTTGGGTGCTCAATCTCGCCGATGGGCAGCATTCGCTTCTCGCAATGGCGGAGCGCTCGGGTCTGCCGTTCAGGGAATTGGCTGCCGCAGCGAGATTGCTTTCGGATCACGGTCTCCTGGCCCAAGCGGGCAAATGGTGAACCGCTCTAGGAAACCAGGTTCTTCAGCAGCGGCCAGCTCAAGTCCCTTTCCGACATGGCGGTCGGCATCAAAGGCCAGTTTATCGAGAAGGCAGGGTCGTTGTAGCGCAGGCCCGTCGATGCATGCGGCGTGTAGAACTGCGAGATCAGATAGGACACCTCGGCATCGTTCGTGAGCGTCTGGAGCCCATGGGCGAATCCGGCAGGGATGTAGACCTGTCTCATGTTCTCGGGGGTGAGCTCGAAGGCCAGCCAATTGTGACGTGTCGGCGAGTTCAGGCGCAAGTCCACCACGACGTCGAAGATCGCGCCGCGGACGCAGGAGACGAGCTTCACTTCCGAATATGGCTCCTGCTGATAATGCAAACCGCGCAGCGTGCCTCGTTTGACCGAATGCGACCGGCTGTGCTGGACAAAGCGCGTTGCCAGCCCGCAATCGGCCATCTCCTTTTCGCAGAACAGGCGCGTGAAGGACCCGCGGTCGTCGACTATGGGCGTCGGCTCGATCAGCCAGACACCGTTCAGCTTCGTCTCGGTAAATCGCATGTCGACCTTGGCCTCGAGGTGGCAAGACAGCCGGTCGGATTGTCGATAGCGCATGCCTGGGCTGGAAGAGCTACCAAAGCCTTATCAGAGCCTCCGATCGCGGTACGCCCGGCCGATCGCACTACCCCTTCGGTGGGCTGGGCGGGGTGATGCCCCCCGCGGTTTCTCCATAAGGCTTAAGGCACCCAACGGATAGGCAAATCGAACCCGCGGGCACTCGAATCTAAGTTGCTTTCATCCACCTGGGGAGACGCGGCAGGCATAGGTTCATCGTCAGGCCACCGCGTTTCCTTCCTCAATTCAATCGGGCAGGAGCAGGAATGAACATTCAGGCGATCGAAGTCGTCCGCGATCACGACATGGGGCGCCGGCCAGTCGGCTGCCGGCTCTGCGGATCGCGTCTGCGCCACACGCTGGTGGACCTTGGCATGTCCCCGCCCTGCGAGAGTTTCCTGCGGGCCGACCAACTCGACCATATGGAGCTCTATTATCCGCTCAATGTCCTGGTTTGCGACACCTGCTACTTGGTGCAGCTCAAGGAGTATATCAGCGCCGAGACCATCTTCAGCGAATACGCCTATTTCTCCTCCTTCTCGACGAGCTGGGTAGCCCACGCCAAAGCCTATTGTGAGTCTGTCACGAAGCGACTTGGCCTTGGCGCCGACAGCTTCGTGGTGGAACTCGCGAGCAACGACGGTTACCTGCTGCAGCACTTCCTGCCGCTCGGTGTTCCAGTGCTTGGCGTCGAGCCAGCGGCCAACGTCGCCCAGGCCGCGGTCGACAAGGGCGTGCCCACGCGCGTGGACTTCTTCGGAGTGCGGCTGGCGCTTCAGATGGTGAGCGAAGGACTTCGCGCCGATCTCATCGTCGGCAACAACGTCCTGGCGCAGGTGCCGGACCTCAACGACTTCGTCGCCGGGATGAAGATCCTGCTCAAGCCGGAAGGCGTGGTCACCCTCGAATTCCCGCATATCGAACGGCTGATGGCCGAAAATCAGTTCGACACCATCTACCACGAGCATTTTTCATATTTCTCGTTGCTGACCATCGAGCTGATGGCGAGCCGTCACGGCCTGCGCGTGATCGACGTCGAGGAACTGCCGACGCATGGCGGCTCGCTGCGTGTCTATCTCGCCAACGAGGACAGCAGCTGGAGTGTCAACGACCGCGTCGCCAAACTTCTCGATCGCGAAAAGCGGCACGGGCTCACGGAAATGGCGACCTACGCCTCCTTCGGTGAAAAGGCCCAGCGCGCGAAGCGCGATCTCCTGGCGTTTCTGATCTCGGCCAAAAGCGAAGGGAAGAGGATTTGCGGCTATGGCGCGCCCGGCAAGGGCAACACGCTGCTCAACTATTGCGCCATCGGCACCGACTTCCTCGACTTTACCGTCGACCGAAATCCCTACAAGCACGGCCGCTTCACGCCGGGAATGCACATCCCGATCAAGCCGATCGAGGCGATCGACCACGCCAAGCCGGACTACATCCTGATCCTGCCGTGGAACTTGAAGGACGAGATCATCAAGCAGATGCATCACGTCGCCGCCTGGGGCGCGAAATTCGTGGTGCCGATTCCTTTCGTGGCAGTGATCGATCCATCGGAGTTACCGAGATGAAAGTCGTCCTTTTCTGCGGCGGTCGCGGTACGCGCATCCGCGACTATTCCGACAGCATACCGAAGCCGATGATACCGCTCGGCCATCAGCCGATCCTGCGCCACGTCATGCAATGGTACAGCGACTACGGGCATGACGAGTTCGTCTTGTGCCTGGGCTACAAGGCCAACGTCATCAAGGATTTCTTCCTGAACACCCGGCCACAGACCTTCTCCGATTGCATCGTCACGCATGGCGGCCAGGACGTGAAGCTGCTTGGCGACGCGGTCAAGGACTGGAGCATCACCCTGCTCGACACGGGCATCTGGCGCAACATCGGGGAGCGCCTGTGGGCGGCGCAAGACCACGTCAAGAACGAGAAGATGTTCCTGGCCAACTATTCCGACGGTCTGACCAATGTCGATCTCGACGACATGATCGCGAAGTTCGAGGCCAGCGGCAAGATCGGCTGCTTTCTCGCAGTGCGGGCGCCGCTGACCTATCATCTGGCCGATATCGCCGAGGACGGCCGGGTGCGCGAGTTCCGCACGACCGAGACCTCGGAGATCTGGATCAACGGCGGGTACTTCGTGTTCCGGCCGGAAATCTTCGACTACATGCGAGACGGCGAGGAGCTCGTTATCGAACCTTTCAGGCGGCTGATCGACGACAACATGCTGATGGCGTACAAGCATGAAGGCTTCTGGCGCTCGATGGATACACTGCGCGATTGGCAGTCGCTGGAAGACATGGTCGAGAAGGGCGACATGCCCTGGAACCGGAAGACCGCCGCCGAGAAAATCAGACGCAGCATGGTGATGGCTGCATCATGAAGGGGCTTGGCCTCGCGCGTCGAGGGGAGGAAGTCTCGATCCTCTGTCTCGGCGCCCATTCCGACGACATCGAGATCGGCGCGGGAGGCACGATCCTCAGCCTTATCGCGTCAGGGGTCAAACTGAACGTCCATTGGTGCGTGTTGAGCGCCGGCGGGCAGCGATCGGCCGAAGCTAGGGCATCGGCGAAATCCTTCCTCGAAGGATCGAACGCGTCCACGGTCGACGTCGCCGATTTCGAAGACAGCTACTTTCCAGCCCATAGCCGATCGATAAAGCATTGGCTGATCGATCTGAGGTCACGGATCAACCCCGACGTGGTGTTTACGCACGCCAGGTTCGACGCCCATCAGGATCATCGAGAGGTCAATCAATTGACCTGGAACGTTTTCCGCGATCATCTGGTGCTCGAATACGAGATCCCGAAGTGGGACGGCGACCTCGGCCAGCCCAATGCTTATGTGCCGCTTGCGGCCAAGGTTCTCGAGCGCAAGATCGAGCTTCTCCACGAGCACTTCGGGACGCAGCGCTCCAAGGATTGGTTCGACCGCGAGACCTTCGTCGGACTTGCCCGATTGCGCGGCATGGAATGCCGGGCGCCCGAGCATTTCGCCGAGGCTTTCACGCTCCGAAAAGCCAATATTTTCTAGTGAGACGACACCAAAAAACCAACAGTGGATGACGAGCGAAAGGGCCTTTGAACGTATCTGACGATCTGCTAACAAACTTACCCGTCGTCCGGCAGGACGACGTTCGCAACAAAAAAACAGAACACAGAAGAAGCGATCCACGCTAGGCATTTTGTCGTGCGTGTGGAGTTCGAGGGGAAAAATCAAGGTGGGCCACGCCAGACTTGCTCCGGGGTTTTCGCTCAACGAAGCCCGAATAGGGACGGTTGAGGGCGGAGAGTCGGGTGTTCTGGTGTGGAAGTTCGGCCAACTGGTCGCGATACTTACCCGGATCGACGAGGAGACCTATTCAACCAAGGGCAAATGGTTCCTTGAGACAGGTTTCGGGTTGCTTACGGGGCAACATAAGAATTTCGATACGATTGAGGAAGCCGTCAGCTGGCTGGGCAAATACACCTTCCCTGACCCTGTCCTCTCCGCGGATTCATCGGTTGATGCGGCGGGATCGGTTTGACCCGCGTACCTGTCGCATCTATTGCATTTGATTGACGCCGCAGGCCCGCCTCGTGCCGTTCATTGCGAAGGCATTTGTCGCCGTTCGTCGCAGGGACCGTTAGTGCATGTCTCCCGAAAGCGGGACCCGGTTTCGGGATAAAGACATGCGTAAGATCAAAACTTAAAGCGCATGGAGCGAATCTGAAAGATTGCGACGCGCTTTGGTCCGGCAAGACCGCCCTATCTAAAACGTCTTTGGTCAGTCAAGCAGTCGCTGCGAGCCGGCTTTCCGATCGCCTCTCTATCGCGCCTCTCGCGATTTCGGAACTCTCCGCGATCACTTCGGCCCGCTCGTCGCCGCTGTTGTAGCGGCGGAACACGACCCGCGAGGGACGCCCGACCAACAAATGGTCCGCTCCCGAATCCAGTGCCCGCGCATAGACCGCCAAGGCTCCGTCGACAGCCTCGATAGTCTTCATGACGGCGTCGTCGTCGTGCGTGTAGCTGACGACCAGGGACGGCATGAGCACCCCACGCCTGATCGTCTCCTGCAGGAACAGCGAGCGGTAGGTCTGCGACGGTTTGCCGTCGAGATCGAGTGTGGCAAATGCCAGGCAGCAAGGACGACCGGTGACCTTGAAGTGCTGATCCACTCCATGCTGTCTGGCGGCCTGTTCGATCCCTTCCCTCAGTTTTGTTCCCTGGGCATAAAGGTGCTCGATCACGGGCTCGTTCTGGTAGACCTGCATGGTTGCGATCGCTGCCGCGAGCGCATGCGTCTCTGCGCCATGCGTGGTCGACAGCAGAAACACCCTTGGACGGTCCGTTTGCTCCAGGCCGCCGAGACGCATGTATTCGCGTTTCCCCGCCAGAGCGGAGACGGAAAACCCGTTGCCGAGTGCCTTGCCGAATGTCGACAGGTCTGGCTCGATCCCGTACAGTTTCTGCGCCCCGGCCGCATGCCACCTGAAGCCGGTGATCATCTCGTCGAGAATGAGCAGCGCGCCATTTTCCCTGCAGAGACGTTGCACCTCGTGCAAGAACCCGTTCTCAGGATCGTCGCCGCGGGACGGCTCGAGGATCAACGCTGCCAACTTGCCCGGATATCTCTCAAAGAGATCTTTGACGCTGGCGATATCGTTGTAGCGGAAGGTGACGGTCAGCTTCTGGACCGCCTCCGGAATTCCCGCATTCATCGGCGTGGTTCCAATGAACCAATCGTCGGTCGAAAAGAAGGGGTGGTCGGCGCAGCAGGCAACGAGATCGCGGCCCGTGTAGGCGCGGGCAAGGCGAACCGCGCCCGAAGTGGCATCCGACCCATCCTTGCAGAATTTTACCATCTGCGCACCGATCAGTTCCAGGAACGTCTCGGCGCAGTCGACTTCGATCTTCGCGGGTCGCGTGAAATTGCAGCCGCCGACAAGGGCGGCTTCCACGGCGCTCAGCACGCTCGGGTAAGCGTGCCCCAGCCCGACGGCACGATTGCCCATGCCGTATTCGATGTATTCGTGGCCGTCGACGTCCCAGACACGGCAACCCCGGCCGCGCTCGATGAAACCCGGAGCGAGGACAGGATACTGGTCCTCCCCTTTTGCGTAGGTGTGACATCCGCCGGGGATCAGTTGGTGGCTGCGCCCCTGTAGCCGGACGGATCTTGGAAAACGAAGACCTTGCTCAGACATGCGCGAAAACTCCATTCCGACAAAGTATCTACATGTTCGGCCCGGGATTTCGCGTTCTCCATAAGATCATCGGTTAGCACTTATGGCGGATAGCTTCGTACTATCGGTGACAGAGCGGCGGAGCAGCATTTTTGACGCACCGAGCGGACGCAGCGAACTCTGGCGCGCTGTTCCAACTTGACACCACCAGCGGCTTCAATTGTCGGGAAGCTCGGACCAAGCCGGGCAGTCTGTCTTGGAGGCCTCCGCTGCCGCAAAGGCAACGGAGGGCCCGGTACTTACTTCAGTCGAAGCAATAGATACGGCCCGCGAGGGCGGGCCGTTTCAGCGTTTAAGGTCGCTCCGCGGCAACTCCTTCCGCGAAGAGATCGTTGACCTTGTAGGCGACTTCCGTGCGGTTGGTTGCCTTCAGTTTCTTCATGATGTTTCGAATATGCACCTTCACTGTGCTCTCACGCAGGTTCAGTTCGTAGGCGATGATCTTGTTCGCCTTCCCGCGCCGGAGTGCCTGGGCGACCTCGGTCTGCCTCTGCGTGAACATTCTCGACAAAGGCTGCGTGTCGCGGCTGTCGGAGTCGATCAGATGACGCATGGAAAGAACGCTGCTTGCCGGGACAAAGATGCCGCCGGCTGCCGCCAGGTTGATCGCTTCGACACACACGTCGATACCGACCGAAGTCGGAATGTAGCCTCGCGCGCCATATTCGAGAGCTGCCAGTATCTGCGCGAGGTCTTCATTGTCGGCCAGGACGACCACGGGGATCGATTTGAACTCAGACGATATCCGCCTGATCTCGTCCGCCGTGGCATGATCGGTGATCTTCCGGCCGCCAAGGTTGAAGAGTATGGCGACCAGGGGAGGTACCGAACTCTTCTTCATGCGCCATTCTTCGATTGAACCCATGGCCACGACCGCCATGCCGAGTTCGTGGTCTACGAGGGCCGATGCAAGACATTCTCGGTCCAAGGCCCTTCCATCCAATATGAGGAGGCATTCCCTTTGAGGAGCACTTTCAGTTCCGCTGATCGGAATTCTTGGCTGATTTATCGAGGTGTAATTAACCAGTCCCACTGTTGAACTCATACTACCCACCCTTTTTGCACACGAGCCGCCTCCGGCGGCCGATTACCCCTTGTTCTAGAATGTGGAAAAGTGACCCCGCCCGCCCTTGAGCTGGATCGCTTCATTCTGACACCCATGGCAGTTCCGCGCCTACCCCAGCGAAGAACGGCTAACGTTACTCTAGGACCGAATTATTAGGGGTCGCTAACCTAGGTTAATTTTTCGTAAATTTCCGATTTTAGGGAAGCTGCGCCGCTGGTTGCAGGCACGCAGCCATGCTGCCGCCTGAAGGCGGGAGGCATCACGACAGCATGGTTGGATCCGCAAAGAGAAATCTAGAGCAATTCCAGGAAAAGTGTGAAACGGTCGGGCTCGGCGACTTCGCCGCAGCCTTCCGTCCGGAATTGCGTCAAAACCAAGAGATAGAGCGGTTCGCCGTTTCCGTGAAACGGTGAAATGCTCTAGCCGAGGTACTCTTTCTCGAACCCGGCCAATTTGACGAGGTTCTTGCGGTTGAGTATCTCGACACGGCCGGTCTTGAACGAGACGAGATCGGCCCTGCGGAGCTCCCGCAGTGTCCGGTTCACGTGAACGGGGGTCATTCCGAGGATGTCCGCCAGTTCGTTCTGAGTGAGGGGACAATCATATCTCCCGTGAGCCGACAGGCCGACTTTGGACAGCCGTTCCTCCAACTCGAGCAGGAAATGGGCGATCCGGCTCATTGCGTTGCGTCGCCCGACATTCACCAGATGCTCGGCAAGGATGGCGTTCATCCGCGCCAACGAGTGGGCAATCTTGCTGCCGAAGTTACCCTCGGACGAGATGCTCTCGACCAGCGCTTTCCTTGGTATTGGATAAACAGTGACGTCGGTTATGGAGACCAGCGAAGCGAAGCGAGGCCCGTCCGCGGAACGGAAGCCGACTATGTCTCCCCAAAGAGGAGTGTCGATGATCTGCCGTTCTCCGTCCGGCAGGCCGCGGCAAAGCAGGGTCCAGCCCGACTTCACGATGAAGATCGTGTCGTCGTCGTCATCCTGGCGACACACGATCGAATGGGGTTTATAGGCTCTTGCGGCCACACCGAGAAAATCGTTGTTGCCCCACTCGACCTTCGACCACGTCCCCCCAAGCGGACGTGGGCCTATGAACTGCGACAGTGTCTGCATGGAGACCCGCCAGTTTCTCCAACTTTAACACAACCTACAATAGTTGCTTCTTGAAAGCCAGATGTGAGCGGCTTCACAGTGAGCCGACTTCAGTTGCTATGCCCGATGGAAAGGAACCCTTCTCCAACTGCCAATAACGTCGCGACCGACTTCAAAGTTCCGTATCGAGCTCCTGCGATGGGAAAAAATCGAAGACCGGTGTTTGCGCCGGGGCCTGTCAGGCGAGGCAGCATTTACCTGGCCTCCGCATTTTGCGGGCATGCCTTTCCGCCGGTTGCCGAAGTTGCAGCTAGGTTTGCCCGACAAGGCCCGAGAATGCGAGGCTGGCAGGAGAGACCTAGAGCATGTCTCCCGAAAGTGGGAATCGGTTTCGCGAAAAGGACATGGTAAAATCAGAACCTAAAGCGCATGGAGCGAAATCCGAAAGACCGCGACGCGCTTTAGGGCGCCGCCGCGGCTTTCGAATATATGATGTTTTCACGCATTTCCCTTGGGGGCGGCCTTGCTCAGCCATTGCGGATCGACAGCCGTATCTTCGGGATGGCCGGCGGCTTCGAAAGCATCGACAAGCGTTTTTGCCGCCCGGCCCGCGAGGTGGGACTCCGCGTATTTGGCTTGAACGGCCCGGGCCCGGTCGTAAACTTCCTTGAGCTGCTTGGCCTCTTTGGCTCCCAACGCCCCTCGCCTGATCCGCCTGGTCATACCGCTCCTCCTTCTCGCGCTGGTACGCCAACCAATCCACCGCCTGTGCCAGAATTACGAATGCGCGATCGCGACCACCGTCGAATAGTCCAGCCACCCGGAGGCGGCGATCTATATCGGCATCGCGGCGCCTGCGCACGCGATGAAGCGGCCACTTTGGGCGGCAGCCTGTCATGACGGGCAAACCAACGCGCTCGGTTTCGTTGGCTAGCTCCTCGCGGCTTTTGGCAAAGCAACATTCAGCACTGGTATCCAGACGTCCGATCCGAGCAGGAAACGAGCTTACATTGTGCCGGGGTCTCCAGCACCTCCGCCGTGCTTAAGCTTTAATGCGTACCGCCGGGTCGACCCTCCACCGGTTCGTTCGGAAGGCGTATCTGCCGGCACCCTACCGCTGTGGGATGTTCGGCTACGTCCTTTGGCTCCCTTGTCCGGGACACCCGTCTGCCGAAGTATGCAAGGCGAGACACCGCCTCTCGGTGCTTATGGGCATCCAGAGGGCGACCTGTACGAGAAAGGCCGTGCGACGATGCAGTTCTCGATTCCGGGACTGGCAGTGTGCGCCGCTGTCCTGATTGTCGCCTACTATTCCCGCGGCATCTTGATTGTCGGCCTGATGGTATCCCTGGCATTTGGTTCGACGGCCGCCATGACTCTTACTTCGCTCGGCGGATCCACCCCTCTCATCTATACCTTGTTCGCGGCGCTGCTCGTGACAGCCGTGACTGCGAGGCGTTACATCTGGCTCGAGCTTGGAAGCGTGTTCGGGAGCATTCGCTCGATCTGGATCCTCACGAGCCTCATGACCTATGCGATCATTGGGGCGTGGCTGCTTCCAAGACTCTTCGCAGGACAGACTGTCGTCTTCGTTCAGTCGAAAACCCGGGGTGCGGTCGTCGAAGCTTCCTTGGCTCCGGTCTCGGCGAACACGTCGCAGACGGGCTATTTCATTCTTGGCGGCCTCACCGCCATTGCGCTTTGCATGCTGCTTTTGCACTCCGACAGGATCGACCAGCTACGCCGTGGATTTTTCCTCTGGTGCGGTCTCCACGCGGGCATGGGACTGATCGATTTCTTCGGCAAATTCGCGGGAGCAGGCGACCTGCTGGCTCCGATCAGGACCGCGAGTTATGCCCTCCTGACGGATTCGGTCGAGGCAGGGTTCTCGCGGATCACGGGCGCCTTCTCCGAGGCCTCTTCCTTCGCCGGCGCGTCCCTCTCCTGTCTGGCGTTCTGCTACACCTACTGGAGAAAAACCAAATCGAGCCTTGCCCAGTGGCTGGCAGGCATCTTGCTGTTTCTGACCCTCCTGTCGACGTCTTCGACCGCCTATGTCGGTCTGATGGCCCTCTGCATCCCCGTGGCCTTCTCAATGTCGGCCTCGGTTCTGAGCGGGCGGTTCGAGCGCCAGGAGATACTCATATTCGCTATTGTGGCATTCGGCGTGGTCACCGTCTTGGGCGTCAGTCTCTATGACGCCGGCGCCTTGGATCCCTTCATCAGGTTGATCAACTCGACCATCATCAACAAGGCCAATTCCTCCTCCGGTGAGGAGCGAACCTATTGGAACGTCAAGAGCCTGCAGTCCTTCCTGGACACCAGTGGTCTCGGGGTCGGTTTCGGCAGCTCGAGGGCCTCGAGCTGGCCGATCGCGGTCCTGTCCCAGCTCGGCCTGTTTGGATCACTGATGGTGGCGATCCTGGTCGCCGTCCTTGTCAGCGGGGTTGGCCGGGCGCGGGAGCGCCTGGACCCGGAGACCGACGCCGTCGTGCTGAGCGTCAGGAACGCTGCCCTCGCCAGCATAATCGCCAACTCGGTGTCGGCCGGCAGCGCCGATCCGGGCATTCTCTTCTTCATAGCGTTCGCCGCCGTTGCCGCCACGAAGGCCCGCGCGCGGCGCACCGTCACGGTATTGCGGCAAACCCAACATCGGTTGCTTACGCAAGCGATTTGAACCGCGCCGCGTCGTCGCGAGCATCTTCTGGCGGTTCCTGGCCGGCGGTGGCATCGCCCCCTAGTCATCCGATCATTCGCCCTATTATTTCGCCTACAGGATCGGCAAGGCACCGCCCGAGCCGGTTTTTTGCCACGACGCTGGGTGGGTTACCGGCTTGGGCCGGATCGCATCAAAGCCACGGTCGGCGTCGTCAATCGCCCAATCGCTCAGGAGGATCGCATGATCGCTATGCATCCGGTCGCTGCGACGCGCGCTCTGCGCAAGCACCTGACGCTCGCCGCAATGAGCCTTGGCTACGGCGTGGTGCAGCTCGATATCACCATCGTCAACGTCGCCATCGACAGTATCGGTCGCTCGTTCGGCGGCGGAGTCGCCGCGCTGCAGTGGGTGGTGACCGCCTACACGACTGCCTTTGCCGCGCTGATCCTGACCGCAGGCGCGCTGGGCGACCGCATGGGTGCCAAGCGGGTCTTCGCCACTGGTTTTGCGATCTTCACGGTTGCTTCGCTGGCATGCGCGTTGGCGCCGTCATTGGGTGTGCTGATCGCGGCGCGCGCGGTCCGGGGGGTCGGCGCGGCCGTTCTGGTGCCGAATTCGCTTGCGCTGCTCAATCACACTTATTCCGACAAAGAGGAGCGTGGATGGGCCGTTGCGATGTGGGCGGCCGGGGCAAGCGTGGCGCTCACGGCGGGGCCGCTGATCGGAGGCGCGCTCATAGCCATCTCGAGCTGGCGCAGCATTTTCCTGGTCAACGTCCCGCTCGGTCTGGCCGCGATCTGGCTAACCTGGCGATACACTATGGAGACGTCCGCCTCGCGTCAGCGCCATCTCGATTCCGCCGGCCAGTTGACCGGCATCGTGGCCTTGGCATGCCTTGCCGGAGCGATCATCGAAGGAGGCAAGCTCGGCTGGACAAACGGCTTCGTGCTCGCGGCCTTCTTCATTGCCATCCTTTCCATCACCGCGTTTGTGGCAATCGAATGGAGAGCTGAGCAGCCGATGCTGCCGCTGTCCCTGTTCCGCCGCCGGGCGTTCAGCTCGACTTCCGCCGTCGGACTGCTGATCAACATCGCCTTCTACGGGCTGCTCTTCGTGTTCAGCCTCTATTTCCGGGAAATCAACGGTTGGTCGCCGTTGTGGACAGGCATGGCTTTCGTGCCGATGGTCGGCGCGGTGCTGATCGCGAACCTCGTCGTGCCGCGCATCAGCCCCGTCATCGGCCCGCCGATCACCGTCGTGGCAGGATCCGCAACGATGGCGCTCGCCTGCCTAGCGCTGCTGGGAACCGGGCAGGGCACGCCTTATGTCCGCCTCGTCGGTCAGTTTGTCGTCTTGGGCGGCGGACTCGGCCTGCTTGTGCCGCCGCTGACCTCGATGCTGCTCGCAAGCGTCGAACGATCGCGTTCCGGTATCGCCTCCGGTGTCCTGAATTCGATGCGGCAGATCGGCAGCGTGCTCGGCGTCGCGCTGTTCGGATCGATGATCGGCGTGCACGGTCTCCTGCCCGGCATGCATATATCGCTCGTCATCTCGGTGGTTCTGCTCGCGGTCAGCGCTGCCGCGATGCTGTTTGAAATCAAGAGCACGCATGTCTGACGGATGGGCAATATCGTGACCTGCGAAAAAAGTGTCGCGCCGGATGAGCGTTACCATGACCCAAGATAAGGGGAGCGGTACGTCTATCGCGGGAGAACTCCCGAATCTGCATTCACCAGCCGTTGAAGCCGCCTGCCGGTCTGCCTCACGAGGGTCGATCCTGCGGTTCCAGGCATGCACGCGATTTGGTGAGCTGCACCGCGATCGGATGATACGCAACCGGTTTCAGGATCATGACCTGCCCGCGCACAGCGGCCGATCTCCTGGCCGAGCGACATGGAAAGCGGACTCGTTCACCTTCTGGTGACCGCGGCAATTCCTAGCGGAACATTAGCCTGTTTGCCTTGTTGAGTTTGCGGAAAGGAGCTTCCGCATGGAAAATCCGAGATCAACGGCAAGCATAGCCGGCCACCCTATCCACCCCATGCTGGTCACGATCCCGATAGCCTGCTTTGTCGGCACTCTGCTGACGGACATAGTCTACTGGCGAACCGCCGAAATGACATGGGCCAACTTCTCGGCCTGGCTCGTTACGGTCGGCGTCATTGTCGGGATTCTGGCAGCTGTTGTTGGGCTCGTGGACTTTACTGGGGGACGGCAGATACGCGAACAGCCGACCGCTTGGCTGCACATGGCCGGCAATTTCGTGGCTCTCGTCCTGGCCTTCTTCAACATGCTCATCCATACGCGCGATGCATGGACATCTGTTGTGCCGACGGGGCTGATCCTGTCGGCGCTGGTCGTAATCATCCTGCTGTTCACCGGCTGGCTCGGCTGGGCGCTGGTCTATCGCCATCACGTGGGAGTAGCCGATGAGACGACTTGATGGATCCATCACGCGGACAATGGCGGCTCTGTCGTGCGCATCCGCCTTGGTTATTGCGGGCTGCAGCAATGACAATACCGATCCCAATGAGCAGATCGGCGCGAACCCGAGGCTCCCTGAAATAAATCAGTATTTCTTCCCGCCGATGCATCTGGCCTCGGTGGTCGGCTGGAAGAACGACGAGAAACCGACGGTCGCGCAGGGCTTGCAGATCCAGGCGCTGGCGAAGGGCCTGCAGCATCCGCGCTCGCTCTACATGCTGCCCAATGGCGATATTCTGGTCGTGGAGTCCACGGCGCCGACCGAGGGATCGGTCAAACGGCCGAAGGACATCGTGATGGACTGGGTCGAGTCATGGGTCACCTCCGGCGGCGACACCGGGCCGAGCAACCGCATTACGCTGCTGCGCGACACCAACGGCGACGGCAAGCCTGAATATCAGGGCGTTTTCCTCGACCATCTCAACTCGCCCTTCGGCGTCGCGCTGGTCGGCAACGACCTTTACGTTGCCAATACGGATGCGATCATGCGCTATCCGTACCAGCCGGGCGACACCACGATCACTGCGCCGGGCAAGGTGCTTACGGAGCTACCGGGCGGTCCGATCGATCATCACTGGACGAAAAGCCTCGTCGCGAGCCCGGACGGATCCCTGCTTTATGTCGGCGTCGGCTCGAACAGCAACATCACCGAAAATGGCATCCAGGCCGAAAAGGACCGTGCGGCGATCTGGGAGGTCGATCGTGCAACGGGACGCTCGCGCATCTTCGCCAGCGGGCTGCGCAATCCGAACGGCCTGACGTTCGAACCTGAAAGCAAAGCACTCTGGACGGTGGTCAACGAACGCGACGAGCTCGGACCAAATCTCGTGCCGGACTACATGACGTCGGTGAAAGACGGCGCCTTTTATGGCTGGCCCTACAGTTACTACGGCCAGCATGTCGATCCGCGCGTCATGCCGCAGCGCCCGGACATGGTGGCAAAGGCGATCCCGCCGGACTATGCGCTGAGCTCGCATGTCGCGCCGCTGGGGCTGGCCTTCTACACCGCCAACAGCCTGCCGCGGAGCTATCGCGGTGGCGCCTTCGTCGGCGAACATGGCAGTTGGGACCGCCAGCGCTTCAACGGCTACAAGGTCGTGTTCGTGCCGTTCAGCGGCGGGCACCCGAACGGAATGGCGCAAGACGTGGTGACCGGCTTCCTCAACGACAGGGGCGAGGCGCGAGGCAGACCGGTCGGCGTGGCCGTCGATAGATCTGGCGCGCTGCTCATAGCCGACGACGTCGGCAACACGGTGTGGCGGGTGACGTCGGCGTCGCCGGGAGCGTGAGCCGACGCCCGCTCAGAGCTTAGGCCGCAACGTCCGAAATGTGACCGAGTAGCGGTGCTGGGCGAGCGGCGGAATACTGTGCTCCCATTCGTTGCGCGCCGGACCGGCCATGAGATAGACGGATCTTGGCTCGACCTCGATCGTCTCGCGGTCCCACGTCACGCCGTTCCTGCGGCGTAGCCGGAAGCTGCAGGACGCCAGCAGGGAGACGCCGGCGACGAGCTCGAAATATGGCTTGTCGCGATGCCAGCCGATGCCGGCGCCGGGCCGGTATTCGTTGATCAGCACCTGTGAGAACTCGGACGCGGGTCGGCCGGCGAAGGCGGCGACCTTGTCGCGGAGCGGCAGCAGGAAGTCGGGCATGGCCGGTGCTTCCACGACCTCGCGGCGATCGTAGTCGTAACGCAGCCCGAAGCCGACGACCTGCCTGTTGGCAAGATGGCCGTGAAAGTCGAAGGGCTTGAACGGCAGGGAGCCGATATGGCGGACCAGATCGCTTTCTTCGCCGCGCGTGATCAGCTCCGGTCGGTAGTGGAATCCCTCCGGCAAGCTGTCTTTGGCGCCGAAAAGATCGCCCTGGCGGAGCTGAGCCGCGGTCCTCGATTTCGTTGACGGCATGGCTTTCAAATAGACAATTGTGCCGCTCTGGCAAGGCTTTGTGCTGCCAACGCCTGATACGGCGGAACCTCAGCCAGCCCCAGGAATTACGCATGGCAAACAGGATGTCCGTCATGCCTTCCACTGCCATCCGGAACACCCATTACGATCCGGCGACGAAGATCCTTTCGGTATGGTTCGTGCCGAGCGGCGACCGCTATGACTATGAGGAAGTCGAGCCTGAGACCTACGCCGCGTTCGCAGCCGCTCCCTCCAAGGGGCGGTTCTTCAACGAATTCGTACGCGACCGGTACAGCTTCCGTCTGGTCGAGCACGGATCAAGGCATTGAACGAGCCGGCCGCGGGACTGGTGCCCTTTGCAACCCGCGCCGATCGGATCTTCTTCAACCTTCATCGGCCAGGCAGGCGGGTGATCCGCTAGACCTCGTCGAACCGGCCTCCCTCCTTGGAAGGATCCCGCGACAAAACCTCTTCCTCCTCGTCGTCGGGCAAGGCCTCGTCGCTGTTCTGGCTCGGATTGTCATCGTCCTCCTCGGAGGGAGTGTCTTCCGTCTCCCTGGCGTCGGGAATGCCTTCTTCCACGACCACGCTGTCCGGAAGCACCTTGTCGCCCTCAAAGGAATCCCAGTCCTGCTGCTCGATGGCCGGGGCCTCGGTCTCGTCTTGCTGTTTGGATCGCTGCTTGTTGCGAGGTTCCATCTCGCTCTCCGATGGTGTGGACCTTACCTGTTTCTCTCTAGGGGGAACCGCCAGGCCGACGGGTTGTTCCGCGGATTATGAGCGGAGCGCGCGCTCACTGCTCGAGCTGCTCGAACGTGCATTGGCGCGGCGCCTTGTCCGGTCGCCAGCGCAAAAACCTGGTTCCATGTCGAAAACGGCCGCCGGTGACTTGGTCGAAACGGACCTCAACGACCAGTTCCGGCTGTACCGGCTCCCACTCCCCGCTGCGTTTCGTGCTCCAGCGACTCGGTCCGCCTGGCGCCTTGCCTGTGAAGCCAAGTCCGCCCCGCAATGCCTCGAGCTTGCCGGTGACCTCAGGGCGCTCGTCATCGCTGATGGTCGAAGTGAAACCGACATGGTTGAGCTGGCCGCGCTCGTCGTAGAGGCCGAGCAGCAGCGACCCGACTTGTCGTTTGCCGTTCAGATAGCGGAATCCACCTACCACGCAGTCGGCGGTCCGCAGCCGCTTGACCTTGATCATCGCCCGCTCACCCGGTCGATACGGTTCATTCAGCATCTTGGCGACAACGCCATCGGTTGAACCGTGCCCGGCGCCCTCCAGCCATCGCCTGGCGGTCGCGAGACTCGTGGTCGACGGTGAAAGTTGCAAGGAAGCGGCATTTGCCTTCGCCGCGAAGTGCTCGATTGCCGCCCGCCGTTCCAGCAGAGGCTTTTCGAGCAGGATCTTGCCGCCCGATGAGACGAGCACGTCGAACAGGATCAGTTGCGCCGGTGTCTCCCTGCTCAGCTTGCGAATCCGACTCTCCGCGGGGTGGAGTCGCATCTGTAGTGCGTTGAAGGAGGCACGGCCTTCGACCTCGATCACGATCTCGCCGTCGACGACAAAATCCTTCGCACGGATATCACCAAGCGTCGCGGTGAGCTCAGGAAAATAGCGGCCAAGCGGCTTGCCGGATTTCGCTCTTAGATCAATGGCGGCCTGGCCCTTGAAGACGAGGCAGCGGAACCCATCCCATTTCGGCTCATATTGCCAGACACCGCTGTCCTCGGGCAGTGCATCCGCCGTTCGAGCCTCCATCGGAGGTGTTTCTTCAGGAGGTAGTGGAAATGTGTCGCTGAATGGTTCATCCATCGCGTGGCCCGATATCAAGCCTCGAGGTCGATCAACGCGATCCCCAGCTCGCTGCGCTTCCTGCGGCGCAGATGCGCAGGCGACTCCAGCACCGTGACTTCCAATGTCGGCTGGACAGTGCCTTCCAGCAGATGTCCGCCGCGTGTCCTTCCGTCGCTGAGGCCAAGCACCGCGTGAATGTGGAGGCTTTGCTTGCCATTGTCGTCGACAGCAACGTCGCCGATGGCGCTCAGCACTTCGCACTGCTCGTCGACAGTGATCTTGCGGTAGGATTTCGACCCGGTGTCGAACCAGCCGACTGTCGCCTTCTCGAACGCGCCGATCGCCGTCAGCGAAGCGCCGGTGATCCCTTTCTGCTCGGCAAAAGTCGTCAGCGCGGCGATCGCTTCCTCGCCCGGGTCCAACACGACCACGAAGGTTCTCTGTCCAGAAGTCTCTGCGATCAGCTTCGATTTCATATCGCTTCGGCCATTGCCTTTAGGTGCAAACTCGCAACCCGCAACGCATGTTCCGTCAGAAGCGTGCTATTTCCCTGGACGGGACGGCTTGGGCGACTGCAAAAGAAGCGCCAGCGGCACCAGCAACGCGGTGGCGATCGCCGAGTAGCGGAAGACGTCGACATAGGCGAGCAGCGTCGCCTGGCGGCCGATGAGCTGGCCGACCCAGCCGAGCGCCTGCGCCTTCGCCTCGACGGCAGGGGAGCCTTGCGCGGTGAAATACTCGCTGACCTGCCGCAATATCTGCTGGTAGGTGGACGATGATTGCACGGTGTCGGCAGTCAGGTTCGATTGATGCAGCTGCGCTTGCTGCGCGACCACCGTGTTGGTCAGCGAGACGCCGATGCTGCCGCCGATGTTGCGGGCAACGTTGATCAGCGCCGAAGCCTGGTTGGTCTTCCTCGCCGGCAGGCCGAGATAGGCCGCCGTCGAGATCGGGATGAACAGGAAGGGCAGGCCGACCATCAGGAAGACGCGGGCAAAGGCAAAGAAGCTGAACGTCGCATCCGGGGCCAGCGAGGTCAGATGCCAGAGCGCTATAGCCACCGCCGACATGCCCAACATGATCAGATATTTCGGCTGCACGAAACCGGAGGCGAAGCCCGAGACCGGCATCAGCATCAGCATGGCGATGCCGCCCGGCATCATCGAAAGCCCCGACAGCGTCGCTGTGTAGTCGAACGCTGTCTGCTGCAGCTGCGGCAGGAGCTGCGTCGTGCTGTACAGCGCCGCGCCTACCGCCATCATGACGAGGAAGGCCGTGCCGAACTGACGCATGAACAGCAGCCGCATGTCGACGATCGGGTCGCGGTGTGCCAGCTCCCACGGAATCAGGATGAGCAACGAAATGGCGGAGATCACGGCGAAGGTGGTGATGAAACTCGATGAAAACCAATCGTTGCGCTGGCCCTCGTCGAGAAATACCTCCAGGCATCCGAGCGCCAGCGTCACTAGGATGAAGCCGACCCAATCCACCTTGATGCCGCCTTTCAGCCTCTCCTGGCGCTCGCGTTTCAGCACGTCGGGCTCGACCACCAGCCATTGCACGAGCGCCAGCGAAAGAATGCCGAAGGGCACATTGATGAAGAAGATCCAATGCCAGGAGAAATGGTCCGTCAGCCATCCACCGATCGTCGGGCCTACCGTCGGCGCCACGATGACCGCGATGCCGTAGAGCGCGAAAGCCTGCGAGCGCTTTTCGGGCGGGAAAGTATCTGCGAGGATCGATTGCTCGCTCGGCGCCATGCCGCCGCCGCCAAGACCCTGGAGGATGCGGAACAGGATCAGCATGTCGAGATTGGGCGCCAGGCCGCAAAGCAACGACGCGCCGGTGAAGGTGGCGACGCAGAGCATGTAGTAACGCTTGCGGCCGATGACGTCGGCAAGCCAGCCGCTGATTGGAACGATGATCGAACTGGCGACGAGATAGGTAGTGATGATCCAGGTGCTCTCGTCCAGGCCGGCCGCCAGGCTGCCGGCAATGTTGCGCAACGCGACATTGGCGATCGCGGTGTCGAGCACCATCATGAAGGTGGCGATGGAGACGACGATCGCGATCAGCCAGGGATTGCGCGCGCCGGCGGCGGAGCGGCTTTCGCCGGCATGGGCTAATGCTGCATCAGTCATCGTACCTTGACCGTCGGCACCACCGACATGCCCGGACCGAGATAGGCGTCCGGCGGCTGGTCGAAGACGATCTTCACGGGGACGCGCTGGACGACCTTGACGAAATTGCCGGTGGCATTCTCGGCGGGCAGAAGGCTGAAGGCAGTGCCGCTGCCGGCCTGCACACTGTCGACACGGCCATGGAAGGTCTTTTCCGGATAGGCGTCGATGGCGATGTCGACCGGCTGGCCCGGCCGCATCAGGTCGAGCTGCGTCTCCTTGAAATTCGCCTTCACCCAGACGTCCTTCGGAACGAACATCATCAGTACTTGCCCGGGCTGGGCATAGGTGCCTTTCGCAACGGTGATGTTGGTTGCCCGGCCGGCGACTGGGGCCACGATGGTGGTGCGCGTGAGCGTGGTCCTGGCCTGGTCTTCGCTCGCTCTTGCCTGCCGCAGTTTGGCGTCAGCGCCCTTGCCCTGTGCCTGCAGCACGGCGAGCTGGCTCTTCGCGGCCTCCGCATTCGCCGTGGCCGTGTCGAGGGCCGCCTGGTCCTGGCGGAGCGTTGACGCTGCCTGCTGTGCCTGCTGCTCGGTGGCGGTGCCCCGGGCCAGCAGCTCGCGGTCGCGCCGGTCCTCCGACTTGGCGAATTCCAGCGCCGCCTGCGCCTGGGCGACCTGCTTTTGCGCGGCATCGATCTTGGCGTTCTGCGCTTCGGTCTGGGCCGCGACATTGGTGATCTCGGCCTGCGCCGCCGCCACGCTGGCCTCAGCCTGCTTGAGCGAGGCCTGGTAGTCGCTGTCGTCGATGCGAAGCAGGACCGCGCCCGCTTCGACGGGTTGATTGTCGGTGACGGCCACCTCCGTGATGCGGCCGGCGATTTCGGCGCCGACGGTCACCGTGCGCGCATCGATGAAGGCATCGTCCGTCCATTCGTAGTTGCGCGCGTTCAGCCACCAGGCCACCGCGCCTGCCGCAACCAGCAGCACGACAAGCAGGACGGTGCCCGCGGTGTAGGGATGTCGTCTGATGGACCCGGACAGGCCGCGCTTGTCCTGCGGCGCGCCGCCGTCTTCTGGGGACGCATCGGTCTTATCCGGCGAGGCATCGGGCGCTGCTCTTCTTCGGGTATCGGAGCGCTGCGGGCTTTTGTGTCGTTTTTCGGAGCGACGCGTCGGGCGCTGCGTCTCGTCCACGGGTTCGGCAACTGGAGAATTCGTATCCACCGGCATGCCTTTCGATCGAAGTGTTTTGTCTTGTGCAATTCCGGGCAGTCACCGCTGCGCACTTACTGGAATTACTCGCATGGGAACTTGCGCGGCGCCGCCGCGCATCACCGGCCCAAGCCGAGGTCAACCTCCCGCATTCGGAAAGGTTCCTTTGCCGCGACAACCGGCCCGACACCAATCCCCATGCATCGGCCCGTCGTCAGGTCCTTGGAAGCCGTGCGGGAGTCACTCTTTCGTGACCCGTTTTTGAGCCGACAAATCCGGAACAATGCCCCGGCTGAGAGGTTAGCGCTGATACCCAGCCAGCCCACCCAGCCAACCAGGGGAGCGAGCCATGTCCCAAAATCCCGTATCGAGCGCGACTGGTCTCAGCCGACGAAGCTTCATGACCGGTACGGTTTCGGCCGCCGCTGCCGCGCCGTTGCTGACCTCCGCCGCAAAGGCGCAAGTGCCGGCCGCGACCCATGCCAAACTCAGGGAAGCCGTCGCCGTATCGCTGCGGATCAACAAGCAGCCTTACGAGCTTTCGCTGGACACAAGGACGAGTCTGCTGGATGCGCTGCGCGATCATGCCGGTCTTACCGGCACGAAGAAGGGCTGCGACCACGGCCAGTGCGGCGCCTGCACCGTGCTCGTCGACGGAAAACGCGTGCTCTCTTGTCTAAGCTTCGCCGTGATGAACCAGGGCAAGGAAGTGATGACGGTGGAAGGGCTCGCCTCGAGCGACGGCAAGCTGCATCCGATGCAGCAGGCGTTCATCGACCACGACGCCTTCCAGTGCGGCTACTGCACGCCGGGCCAGATCATGTCGGCCATCGGCTGCGTCAACGAAGGTCACGCGAACTCCGAGGACGATATCCGCGAATTCATGAGCGGCAACATCTGCCGCTGCGCGGCCTATCCGAACATCGTCGCGGCGATCGCCCAGGCGCGTGACCAGGCGAGGGGAGCCTGACCATGCGCCCTTTCATCTATGAACGGCCGGCGGACATTTCTGCCGCGGTCGCCATCGCCTCCCGCTTTACGACCGACGACGACCAGCCGACGCGGGCGAACGCGCAATTCATCGCCGGCGGCACCAATCTCGCCGACTATATGAAGCTTGGTGTCGCGGAACCCGGCCGGTTGCTGGACCTCAACCGCCTTGAGGAGCCGGCGCTCAGGCAGATCCGGGTCAGCGACGACGGTATCCGCTTCGGCGCCTTGGTGCGGATGGGAGAGGCTGCCGACCACGGTGAAGTCAAACGCCGCTATCCCGTCATTGCCGACAGCCTGAGATTGGCGGCAAGCGGCCAGATCCGCAACATGGCGAGCCTTGCCGGCAACGTCTTGCAGCGAACGCGCTGCGAATATTTCCGCGAGACCTCCTGGGCCTGTAACAAGCGCGTGCCGGGTTCGGGCTGCGCGGCGATGGAAGGCTTCAACCGCCAGCATGCGGTTTTGGGCGCGAGCGATGCGTGCATCGCCACCTATCACGGCGACTTTGCCCAGGCCTTGATCGCGCTCGACGCCGTCATTCGTGCCGAGGGCTCGCGCGGAGCGCGGAAAGTTCCCTTCGCCAGGCTGCATCGGCTGCCCGGTGACACGCCGCATATCGAGACCGATCTGGCGGCCGACGAGATCATCACCGCCATCGAGGTGCCCGCCGTCCCCTGGGCCCGGCGCTCGCGTTACCTGAAGATCCGCGACCGCGAATCCTACGCCTTCGCGCTGGCTTCGGCGGCGGTTGCGCTCGACCTCGACGGCGACAGCGTCCGCGAGGCCCGCATCGCGCTCGGCGGCGTGGCGACCGTGCCCTGGCGCGCCAAGACAGCCGAGGCGGCCTTGCAAGGCAAGAAGCTCGACGAGACATCGGCGGGTGCTGCGGCGGACGCCGCCTTTGCCGATGCCGAACCGCGCCGGCACAACGCGTTCAAGATCGAGCTCGGCAAACGAACGCTGGTGCGCGCGCTGCTCGAAACCCGAGACATGAAGGTGTGACCATGGACGCAGCCGCTCCAAGGCCCAAGGAGAACATGGGCGAACCGCTGCCACGCATCGATGCGCGGCTGAAAGTCACCGGGCAGGCCGGCTATCCCGCTGATTTGCCGGCGGCCAACATCGCCTATGGCGCGCTTGCAACGAGCAGCATCGCCAAGGGCAAGGTGGCCAAGCTTCATCTCGATGAGGCTCGTGCGGTGCCGGGCCTGCTCGATATCGTGACATACGGCGACATGGATAAGGTCAACAGGCCGAAGTTCGGCAATGGCAGTGCAACCTCGATCGGACCGCTGCATGACCGCACGATCTTCCACGACGGGCAGATCATCGCCTTGGCCGTTGCCGAGACATTCGAGGCGGCGGAAGAGGCGGCGCAGTTGATCCGCGCCGAGTATGAGGAGGAAAAGCCGACCGCGAGCTTCGACAGTCCGGGCACGAAGACTGTTGATGCTGCCGGAAAGAACCCCATGCACAAGGAGGATGTGAAGGCCGGCGATTTCGACGCCGCCTATGCCGCGGCTCCGGTCAAGATCGACGCGCGCTATTCGACGCCGACCCAGCATCACAATCCAATCGAGCTGTTCTCGACAACGGCGCTCTGGCAGGGCGATCAGCTCATCGTCCATGAGCCGTCGCAGAACGTCACCGGCTGGAAGTCCGAGCTTGCGCGGCAGCTGAAGATCGATCCTGCGAATGTGCGCATCCTCAGTCCCTTCATCGGCGGGGCGTTCGGCTCGAAAGGGCCGATGACGTCACGCACCGCGATCGTCGCCGTTGCCGCCAAGCGTCTCGGCCGTCCGGTGCGTTGCGTGACGAGCCGCATGCAGGCCTTCGGCACCCAGACCTATCGGGCCGAAACCCGCCATCGCATCCGGATCGGGGCGGGCAGGGACGGACGCATCACCGCCTTCGCGCATGAAGGCTGGGAAGTGACGTCGCGCCCGGATGCCTACGTCGTCGCCGGCACTTCGGCTACCGGCCGCATGTACGACTACGGCTCGGTGCTGACCCATGTCTCGCTGGTCGAGGCCGACCGCAACACACCGGGTTACATGCGCTCGCCACCGGAGACGCCTTACGTATACGCGCTTGAAAACGCGATGGACGAGATGGCGGTAGCGCTCGGCATGGACCCGGTGGAGTTCCGCCACATCAACGAGCCGAAGACGGAACCCATCGGGAGGAAGCCCTTCTCCAGCCGCTCGCTGATCCAGTGCTACGAACAGGCGGCTGATGCCTTCGGCTGGGCGAAGCGGGATCCGAAAGTTGGGGCGATGCGCGAGGGCGACTGGCTGGTCGGCATGGGCTGTGCCACGGCCATCTATCCGACTGCCGCGGCGCCATGTGCCGCGCGTGTGCGCCTGACGTCCGACGGCGATGTCAGGGTGCAGTGCGGCTCGCACGAGATCGGCACCGGCGTCCGCACCGTGGCCGCCCAGATGGCTTCGGAACGTCTTGGCATCCCGATCGGCAAGGTGAATGTCGAAATGGGCGACAGCAGCCTGCCGCCGGCCCCGGTGTCGGGCGGCTCGATTTCCACCGCGAGCGTTTGCTCGGCGGTGCTCAAGGCCTGCGATGCGATCAGGACGAAGCTTGCCGCGGCCGCGACAGGCGAAAGCGCCCCGCTTGCCGGTTCCCACAACGAGGAACTGGACTTCGCCGCTGGAAAGATCGTTGCGAAGGGCGGCGCCTCGGCGAAGATCGAGGATGTCTTCAAGATCATGCAGGTCGGCGCGATCGACGAATATGCCGAGTTCGCCCCCAAGGGCGCGACGCCGGGGGCGCTGAAGAAGCTCTATGCCGGCCTGCCGGAATTCCATGGCGGCGAGCACGATGAGGATTCGGTGAAATACGCCTTCGGCGCGGAGTTCGTCGAAGTCCGCATCAACAGCTACACCAGGGAAATCCGCGTGCCGCGCATCGTCGGCGCCTTCGCGGCTGGCCGCATCATGAACACGCGTACCGCGCGCAGCCAGCTTATGGGCGGCATGATCTGGGGCATCGGCCAGGCGCTGCATGAGGCGACCGAGGTCGACGGGCGCTATGCCCGTTACGTCAACCGCGACCTGCAGGATTACCTCGTGCCGGTCAACGCCGACATCAGGGATTTACAGGTGATCCTGGTCCCGGAGGTGGACCACGCCGTCAATCCGGCCGGTGTCAAGGGCCTGGGCGAACTGGGCAATGTCGGCACGGCCGCCGCCGTTGCCAGCGCGGTCTACCATGCGACGGGCAAGCGCATCCGCGATCTGCCGATCAGGATCGAGCAGCTTATCGCTTGACGATGCCGGCACTGTCGCGACGCCGTCATCGCGCGCAAAACAGCCTGCGGGCCGCGGCGGCGTCGGCGAGGCCATATCCGAGCCGCTCGACCGCGCGTGCGACCGTTTCGACCAGAGCCGCGTTGCCGCCTGCCAGCCGGCCGTCGGGCAAATGAAAATTGTTCTCGAAGCCGACCCGCACATGGCCGCCCAGCAATGCGGCCGCGACGACGCAGGCAGCTTCAAGCTTGCCGAATGCGCACACGCTCCAGTTGGAGAATTGCGGCACGCCCGGCACGAGGAAAGGCAGCAGGTCCGCAGGCTGCGAGGTCTGCGAAACCGCGTAGCGTCCGAGCACGTAGAGGACCGGGATGTCGGTCCAAGGCACCGAGCCGCGCTTGATCATGCCGGCCAGGCGAACGGCTTCTGAAGGATCGTAGAGGATGATCTGCGGCAGCACGCCGTGTTTCTTCATCCAGCCCAGCAGATCGGCGAAGGCCGGCTCCGAGGCAGCATCAGGCGCAAATTCCCGAAACGCCAGTGAGGCGGCCTCGGGCCTCACCGCTTTTAGAACCGCCGCCTGTTCCGCCGGGCGGTAGATGCCAAGCGCTTCAGTGGTGATCTGTATTATCAGACGCTCGCTCACTTCCGCGCGGATCGCCGCGATGGCCTGTCTGTAGGCATCGGCGTCGAGCAGGTGGCGCCCGTCAGGCCGGCGTATGTGCACATGGATCATGGCCGCGCCGGCCTCCAGGCACTCGGCGGCCGTGCGCGCAAGTTCGGCCGCCGTCAGCGGTATTGCCGGATGATCGGCCTTCGTGCGCCGGCCGCCATTCGGCGCCACGGCAATCACGACTTCGCGCGGCGCATCAGCTCTCATTTCCCATCTCGATCGGGTTATGATCCATTCCAGTCGGTACTACAGCGCGGTCATAGCAGCACTCGACGAACAACTCGATCGCTAGCTCACGTGCATATCGGTTTCTTCACCTCGGAGGTGGCTGAGCAACTGTGCCGGCACCGTCCATGTGGCACTGTCTCCCGGTCAGAGGCGGTCTGAGGGGGCGCAAGGCTGATTGCCTACTTAAGCAGTCCGTGAAATTCTGTCGGCATGAGAGGAGAGAGCGATGACAGTCGATGCTAAGCTTGAAACATCTGCAAAGTGGGTTTCGGACTTTAAAGTGATCGTTGTCGCCGCACTGGCGGTCGTAGCAGCTATCTTCACGGCCGGCGTCGCCGTTGAAAAGCTCAGTGCTGAGGTCCAGCAGCGCCTAAAAACAATCGATGAGCACGAATCCAAAATCGCAATTTTGCAGGGGAGTGTCGGCCCGCTTCTGACCTGGCAAAAGTCTTTGTCTAAGTGGTCTCCGACGGAATATGAGGCCAACGGCACCGGTGTCAGCGGTGGAGGTGTGAACCCTTATCCCTCGATGTGTCAGGAAGGCTATTACGCTGTCGGCATAAGGGTCGAGCAAAATACCAAAGACTATTGTGTCGGGTGCCTTACGGGTGTGCACGCCATATGCCGGCCGCTACCGGTCGCAGCCCAATAGCGCCTACCAGGGCGGGTGATTTAGCGCAAATTGCCAAGTTGTGCCGGCTACCAGCCGGTCAGCATGGCGCTGTTCGCCATATTCGCCACAGCGGCGGCTTTCACGTCAAAGCGCCTGGGCCGGTGACCTGCCGGCACGGTTTTGCGAGGCGCAAGGTTGCGGGCGCGAGGTTCGGCGGCTATGCCGGACCCGACATCCCCTGACGAGAAAGGCAGAACCGATGAACGTCCTTTCCACCTCCAAATCGCATGGCGGCATCCAGGGCGTCTACTCGCACGCCTCCGCGGTCTGCGCCTGCGACATGACCTTTGCCGTCTTCGTGCCGCCCCAGGCCAAGGACAGGCCTTTGCCGGTGCTCTGGTATCTGTCGGGCCTCACCTGCACCCATGCCAATGTCATGGACAAGGGCGAATACCGGCGCCTGGCGGCCGAGCTGGGCCTCGTCATCGTATGCCCCGACACCAGCCCGCGCGGCCCCGATGTTCCGGACGAAAAAGACAATTGGCAGTTCGGCTGCGGCGCCGGCTTCTACGTCGACGCCAGCCAGGCGCCTTATGCGAAAAACTACCGCATGTATTCCTACGTCACCGAGGAACTGCCGGCGCTCGTCGCCGCCAATTTCCCCGTCGACATGTCGCGCCAGTCCATCTTCGGCCATTCGATGGGCGGCCACGGCGCGCTGACGATCGCGTTGAAGAACCCCGGGCGCTTCCGGAGCTGCTCGGCCTTCGCGCCGATCGTGCAGCCGACGACGGCGGGCTGGTCGCGGCCGGCGCTCGAAAAATATCTCGGGCCGGACGAAAAGAGCTGGCGCGCCTACGATGCCACGCTGCTGATCGAGGACGGCCATCGTTACGGTGAATTGCTGGTCGACCAGGGCACCGCCGACGGCTTCCTCCAGGACGGCCTGCGTCCGTGGCTGCTCGAAGAGGCCTGCGGGAAGGCACGCATCGCGCTGACGCTGCGCATGCAGGAAGGCTACGATCATTCCTACAACTTCATCTCGACCTTCATGGACGACCACCTGAAGTGGCACGCGGCGCGGCTGGCGAAGTAGAGGACGCGAAGTAAACCGGGCGGCGGGTTTCGGATCAGAGACGCGGCCCCGCCACCATTCGCGCTACGCGCGCCATGTCCGCGCTCATTTCGCGGTCGTCGTCGAGCGGAGCGTCGAGGACTATCACCCTGGCTGTCATGTCCTTGCATCTATCCCAAGATTGGTGCCGCGCAAATGTGCCACGCCGCGCCTGGACGCAGCGCAGCGTCATTGCAGCGCCTATGCCTCTGGAGTATTTTAGAACTTGATTGGATGAGACGCATGTTTGCCGTCGTTATGCATGCCGTCTGCTCCGGTCCCGGCAGATTGTGAACTCTTTAACAGACCTCGGCGCCGCAGACTGCATTCCTGTGGCCGACAGGTCATAGCAGTTAAGGATTTGCCATGCTGCGATGCTGCGCCTTGCTTGCAGCCTTGATCCTCGTGGGCTTCACGGCGTTCGAAGCTCACGCCGATCGCAGGGTTGCCTTTGTGATCGGCAATTCCGAGTATCGCGACATCCCGGCCCTCAAGAACCCGGACAAGGATGCCGAGGATGTGTCGAACACGTTCCGTCTTGCCGGCTTCGACGTGTTCGTCGCCAAGGATCTCACCAAGCTTCAGTTCGAGGAGCAGTTCCGCAACTACCTCGCCGCTGCGGACGGCGCCGATCTCGCCGTCGTCTACTATTCGGGCCACGGCTTTCAGATCGGCGGCGAGAATTTTCTTATTCCTGTCGACGCCACGTTGAAGGCCGCCGCCGACATCGAGGTCCAGGCGATCAAGCTCGACGACGTGCTGGAGCAATTGCGCTCGAAATCGAAGATCCAGGTGATCATCCTCGATGCCTGCCGCAACAATCCGTTTCCGCGCAAGGACTACTGGCTGCGGGACCAGTTGATCGCCACGGGCGGCGCCGGCCTTGCGCAGGTGAAGAGCTCGCTGAACACGCTCATTGCCTTCGCCACCGAGCCTGGGGCGGTTGCCTTTGATGGAACCGGCGACCTCAGTCCCTTCTCGTCCGCCTTTTCGCGTCGCGCGCTGGCGCCGAACCAGGAGATACGCACGGTTATGGCCGCGGTGCGCCGCGACGTGGTCGATGCAACCGAGGGGAAGCAGGTTCCCTGGGAAAACTCCTCGCTGATCGACGAGGTGGTGCTGATGCGCCGCGCCAGCCGCCCGGCGCTGCCGCCGGTGCTTGAGAAAGTCGTGCCCTCGGGCGTTGGTCCTGTCGCGCTGGATCTGCCGGAGCCGGTCGATGTCGACGGCGGCGCCGTTACCGTCAGCATCGAAAGGCCGCCCGCGCTCGGGCGCCTGATGCTCGACGGCAAGCCTGTCGCCGTCGGCGAGCCGATCGCCGGCAAGGACCTGCCGCGCCTCCAGATGGACGTGCCAAAGAGTTCCGGCGCGCAGGAAGAGGTCGACATGCTGGCCTATGCCACGCGCGACAATTGGGGCGGCGAATCCCAGGGCATATTGGTCTTCCGGGTCAAGAACGGCGAGGGCGCCGCCGGTCAGCAGCTCGTGGCCTCGCTCGAGGCCGAGCAGAAGCAACAGGTGCTGGAGCGCGGCATCCACATCACCGGCGCCGCCGAGGCCATCGAGAAGCGCGACATCAGCGTCCCGGTCGGCGTCGGTCCGGTGCCGCTGAAGCTGGATTTCCCGACCAAGGACCCCGCGGTCAGCCTGAAGCTCGCGAGCTATCCGGCAACGGGAACGCTGTCGCTGCCGGACCGGACGCTGTCGCCGGACTCCAGCCTGATGGCCGATGAAGTCGACCATCTGCGCTACGAACCGCAGATCGGCGCCGACAAGCCATTGATAGTCGGCCTAGAAATCAAGGCCGGCAACGCGTCGCCCAAGCCGGCGACGATGAAGTTGTCGCCGAGCGTCGAGCCTTGCGACAGGGAAGCCGGCGAGCCCCTCGACCTGCAGGGTGTCGTCCCCGGTCTGCTGCCGAACGAAATCAGCAGCAACGCCGTGGACGTCTGCCGGGCGGCCGTGAAGGCCTATCCCGATGTCGCCCGCTTCCGCTACGAGCTCGGGCGCGCGCTGCTTTCGGTCGGCAAGGTCGACGAGGCCAAGAAGGCGATCCAGGAGGCCGCCGACAGGGGGCATGTCCGCGCCGTGTTCGAGCTTGGCTATATCGCCTCGTCCGGAATAGGGACGGCTGTCGATCCCACGAAGGCCAATGGCTTCTACTTAAGGGCGTCTGACAAAGGCGATCCGTATGGAATGACCGCCTGGGGCCGGGCCTTGTTCAATGGACTTGGAGTTCAGCGCGATACCGGCAAGGGGCTGGATCTGCTGCTGAAAGCGGCTGCGATGGGCCATACCTACGCCATGAACGACCTCGCAGCGATCTTCACCGAGGGCCGCAACGGCGTCCCCGCGGATCCGGATCGCGCCGTAGCCTTTCTGAAGGCCGGAGTCGAGCGGCAGGATATGTATTCGATGAACATCCTCGGTCGCAATTATCTTTCCGGTCGCGGCGTGGAGAAGGACCCGAAGCAGGCGCAGGCGCTTTTCCAACGGGCCATGGATCTCGGCCAGCCTTATGCTCCTGGCAGCCTTGGGCGCATGTATAGGGACGGCGTTGGCGTGGCGCAGAATCTAGACGAAGCGCAAAGGCTGTTTGAGATGGCAGCCGCCCGCGGCGATTATTCCGGCGCATATGATCGTGCGGCGCTCGAGATGCAGAAGGGCGCAATGGCGGACCAGACCGTGGCTGTCCGCTATCTCGCCTTCGCGGTCGGGCTCGATCTTCGTAACGAGTTGCCGAGCGCCCAGACCACGTTGGCGCAATTCCCGGCAAAGGCCAAGACGGCGGCGTTGAAACAACTTCGTTCGGAACTCAAATCGAAAATCGCAACAGGCGGTTCGCTCGACGACCAATTGGTCAAAACGGCCAGGGCTGTCTGGGAACAAGCCAACCCGCGTCGGGACTTGTTCTGATCAACAGGGAGGCAATGGTGGGCAGGGCATTGAAACAGGTAATCGTCGGAACAACTCTTTCCGCCGTTTTGGCGGCGCTCATGGGCTGTACGTCCTTATTGCCGCCCAAACCGGAGCCGGTGCCGGTAGCGGCGAAACCTCAGCCGAAGGTCGTTCGCACGACAACCGCGCCAAAGGTCGTGAAGAAGAAGAAGGTCATAGCCACAACGTCGGCTGCGCCCGTTCAGACCGAAACCACACCTGTCATCGCGCCCTTGGGCGGCGGTGGCAGTGGCGGTGGTGGTGGCGGTGGCTGGTGATAGGCCCCCGTTAACAGCAACATCGTTCCGCGTAGCTCGAACCGCTCGCCAAGCCGAAGCAAGTGCTCTATGCTCTCGGCACGTGCCGGTATCGATATAGGGTTGTCCTTGGGGGGCGTTCCATGGTCGAAGTCGTCGCATTCTGGCGGATTGTGCGGTTGGAAGCCGCCGCGCGGGCCGCGGGTTTCATCGTCGCCGCGCTGTTCGCTTTGCTGCTCCAACCGCCGGCCGCCAACGCCGCGCCGAACTGGACGCTCGATCCCTCCGCCTCGGTGCTCACCTACCAGTCGGTCAAAAAGAACACGATCGTCGAGACCAACAAGATCAGGAACATCACCGGCACGCTGAGCGCTGCCGGTGATGCCAAGATCAGCTTCGATCTCAATTCGGTCGATACCGGCGTCGACCTCCGCAATGTCCGCATGCGCTTCCTGTTCTTCGAGACCTTCAAGTACCCGACGGCCGAACTGACGGCGAAGGTGGACCCCGCCGCATTCGCCGACTTGCCTGCAAAACGCAGGATCAAGGCGACCTTGCCCTTCCGCCTCAGCCTCCATGGTGTCGACAAGGACCTCGAAGCCAGCATCGTCGTCACCATGATCAGCGACACCCAGGTCTCCGTCGCCTCGGAAGCGCCCGTCGCGGTCCATGTCGAGGATTTCGGCCTGCTTCCCAACGTCGACAAGCTGCAGCAGGCGGCCAATGTGACCAACATCGTGCCGACCGCCTCGGTTTCCTTCGATTTCGTCTTCACCGCCGATGGCAGCAAGCCGGCCGCGGTCCAAACCGTCGCGGCAAGTGCCGCCGACGTCGGGCCGGTCGCCACAGATGCCGCCAAATCGAATTTCAGCGACGAGGAGTGCCTGAACAGGTTTGCCGTGCTCTCGCGCACCGGCGCCATCTACTTCCGGCAGGCGAGCGCAAGGCTCGATGCCAAGAGTCGCCCGCTGCTGGCGGAGGTCGAAGGCGTCGTCGGTAAGTGCCCGGCCCTCAAGGTCGAGGTTTCGGGCTACACCGATTCCGACGGATCGCCCGAGGCCAACAAGGCGCTCTCCGAACGCAGGGCCCAGGCGGTCGCCGACGCGCTGGTCGCCGACGGCGTGCCGCGCAACCAGATCAGCGCCGCCGGCTATGGCGAGGAACGGCCTGTCGCCGCCAACGATACGGCCAAGAACAAGGCGCTCAACCGGCGGATCGAGTTCTCCGCCACCAAGCTCGCGAACTGAGGTCGCGGGTGGGTGCCGATCGGATCGCCCGCTGCAGCCGCCTGTTTCGCGCCGTCGGGATCGCCGTGCTTGCCGTGTTCCTGACTTTGACCGCCGCCAGCGCCGAACGCCGCGTCGCGCTGGTGCTCGGCAACTCGCAGTATCAGCACGCGGCGCCGCTTGCCAACCCGGTGCGCGACGCCCAGGCCATGGCCGCGCGCCTGCAGGACCTGGGCTTCGAGGTGGTTTCCGGCTACGACCTCAGCAAGCAGCAGACGCAGACCACCGTCGCTCAGTTTGCCAAGCAGGTGCGCGGCGCCGAGATCGCGCTCTTCTTCTATGCCGGCCATGGCCTGCAGGCCGCGGGCAAGAACTACCTGCTTCCCGTCGATGCCGCGCTGGAGGACGAAACCTCGCTCGATTTCGAGGCCGTGTCGGTCGATTTCGTCCTGCGCCAGATGTCGCGCGAGACCAGCATCAGGCTGGTGTTCCTGGATGCCTGCCGCGACAACCCGCTGGCCGAAGTGCTGGCCAAGACCGCCGGCGTCAAGGGCGCAGCCAGCGGCCTTGCCGAAATCCCGATCGAGAATGGCGGCGCCGGCACGCTCGTCGCCTTCGCCGCCAGCCCTAACCAGCTTGCCTTTGACGGATCGGGCGAGCACTCGCCCTTCACCGCGGCGCTGATCCAGCATATCGGCGAATCCAACGTCTCCATCACCGAGGCGATGAACAGGGTAACCAGCGACGTCTTCAAGGCGACGGCCGGCAAGCAGCGCCCTTGGCTCAACGTCTCGCTGACCACAGAGGTCATCCTGCACAAGGTCGATCTCAATGCGCCGCTGATCGTTGGCGAAGCGAGCGCCCCGAAGGCCGAAGGCGGTTCTGATACGCGCAACACCGGAGCGGCGCCAGGCCAGACCGACGATCAACTGGCTCTCAACGTCCTGCGCCAGAAGATCCCGAAACTGGCGACGGACGAACCGATCCTTTTCGATCATCCGATCAAGTTCGGCGACCCGGCCATCGACGGCAAGAGCATCGCCCAGCTGATCAAGGGCAAGCCGCTGTTCAGTCCGGTGGAGGGCCTCGACAAGTCGGTCTGGGAAGGCAAGCACTGCGACGGCTGCCACCAATGGAACGAGGCCCGGCTGTGCGAGCAGGCGAAGAATTTCGCCGCCAACGATGTCTCGGTGCTGCGCCTGCAGCACCCGCTGGGAACCCGCTTCAAGGTAGCGCTGGCGAAGTGGGCGCAAGGGGGCTGCAAGTAAGCGGCGCTACCTCCACCCGTAACCCTTCGAATTTTCCATACGTGGCAGCCGCTAATAGGCGTCGGCCGATTGCTGCTGCGCCTCCATCTCCGCCATCTGGATGCCCATCTCCACGAAGGCCGAAAGGACGGCGAGGCGGTCCGCGAGCGACACCCGCGCAAGCCCTGCCAGAATCCCCGCGCTAACCGCATGGGCGGTCGGAAATCCGCCCGCGGCCTGATCGATGACCGAGCCGCTGTCGCGCCAACCCGCCGCCAAAGCGAGCCAGGAGACAGGCGTCACCGGCGGCACTTCCACGGCCTGGGCTACCGCTGTGCGATGGTCGGGATTACCGGGTTCGCCGACCCAGTCGCGGACGACCGCCAGCAATTCGAGGTCCCGGTCGCCAAGGAGTTCGGCAAGGTTGCTCAGGCACTCATGCGCCCACCAGACCGCGGCCCGTTCCGGCAGCAGATAGGCACAGAAGGTGATTGCCTCCTCCGGCACGCGCCCGGCCAGCAGCGTACGGCAAAACTCGATCGAAGGCTGATCGGTTGGGAGCGCCTTCATGTCCTGGGCGACGGCAGGGCAAGCGCTGAACAGATCCCGCGCCGTCCTGAACCGGAACCCCCTGGCCATGGCTGCCACGCCCTCACTAGGAATAAGGTACTGAAGCCCCGGCGGAGGCGTTGGTCAAGCTTTAGCTTTAGCAAACGGCGGGCGCTCTCAACGTGTGTTTGTTCACAGACAATGGACGCGAAATTTGATATCGTCTGGACCGGTGCATGTCGCCCAAAACCGTGCAGCGGTTTCGGGGAAACGATGGGCATGAAATGAGGGCTTGAAGCGCGGCGCCCGAATAGGTTTCGACGCGACACGCTTTGACGAGATCCGCTCAAACAGGGAGTAACGGTCATGCGGTGGGCCAGCTCAGCCTTTGCATTGGCGGCCGTGCTTTTTTCGACGCACGTTTCCGCTGATCCGCTTCAGAAATCGGAAGACATCGTGAAATTCTTCACCGGCGCGGGCAATCTCGGCGCATCGCGCGGGATTTGCGTCGGCACAGAGGAAGAGTGCAAGAGCAAGAACGAAAAGAACGCGGCCCCCAACAAAACCGGGCTCGATATGATGATCAATTTCGGGCTGGATTCGGCCCAGCTCGACCAGACGGCGCGCGCGGAACTCGACGAGTTCGCCAAGGCGCTCAAGGACAATCGGCTGAGCACGTTCAGCTTCGTCGTCGAGGGCCATACCGATGCTTCCGGCCCGGACCGCTACAATCAGGATCTGTCGCAAAGAAGGGCGCAGTCGGTGGCCGCCTTCCTGACCGCGAATGGCGTTCAGGCCGCCCGGCTCGAGGCGATCGGCCTTGGCAAGTCGCATCCGCGCGTCGCCAACCCCTATGATCCGGTCAACCGCCGGGTCGAGATGCGGATCAGGACGGAATAAGCCGCCGGCACAAAGCGCCAATCGGTACGAAACAACGGGAGCCCGGTCTCACTAAGCCGGGCTCCCCTTTTTCAGGGCTTGTCCAGCACGCCGCCCACCGCGCCATGATGGCATCTGGCGCGCCGAGCCGACACCAATGGCGCGCCGGCCAAGCTCACGGCGGCGGGCACGTTCAAAGCGTGGTCTGGATCGAACTGATGAGGGCCGTGACGGCCTGTTTGTATTTCTCGAATTCCGGCGAGGTCTGCCGGATTTGCGTCGTGGTCGTCTGCTGGCCTTGGTCGGAGGCGAGGCGGGTCACCTTTTGGCCCATCTTCCGCTCGGCCCAGTCGATGACATAGCCGGTGGTCTTGCCGGTGAGGAACGGATTGGCCTGGATGACGGCCGATCCGAGCACGGCGCTCAGTTGCGCCGAACCCGGAGCCGCCAGAACCTGGGCCGCGCCTTCCATGCCCAGGAAATGGCAGAGATAGAGCCGCCCGGCGGTGATCTGGTGGCCACGCGCGCGAAGATAGGCTTCGCCCTCGCGCGCCAGGTTGCGCACCATCTCGCGCGAAAGCGTGGCGTCGTAGCGAAGCGCGAGCAGGTCGGCCGTCGACAGCGTGCGGGCAAGATCCGGCCGATAGGTGTTCATCATCCGGATCCAGGTCTTGGTAATGAACTGGCCGGCGCCGGTCGCCGACGACAGCGGGTTCTTGGCCCGCGCGCTGCCGCCGCTTTCGACATGGACGATGCGTTCGGTCAGCGTCTCGACTGCGGAATCGCCGGAACCGCCAGAGGCATAAGTGGCAACCGTGGTGACCGTCCCCAGCGGGTCGATCGCCTCGCCGTTCTGGTAGAGTTCGAAATGCAGATGCGGGCCGGTCGAGAGCCCTGTGGTGCCGATATAGCCGATGACGTCGCCGGCCTTGACCTTGGTGCCGACGCCGCTTGCGATGGCGAATTTTTGCATATGCGCGTAACGCGTCTCACGGCCGTTGGCATGCGCGATCTTGACCAGATTGCCATAGCCGCCGCCATCGCCCTGGAAGCTGATTTCGCCGTCGAAGGCCGCCATGATCGGCGTGCCGACCGGCGCGGCCCAGTCGACCCCCTTGTGGATGCGAACGGTGCCCAGGATGGGATGCTTGCGCGGGCCGAAGGTCGAGGTCATCACCCCGGCGACCGGCGTGACCATGCCGTTGGTCACGGTCAGCGAACGAACCTCGTCATTGCCTGTGACGCATGCGAACTGGCCGTCGCTCTGCTGGAAGACGAAACAGTCGAGGGTCTTTTCCGTGCCCTGGACGCCGACATAGAGGACCCGTCCGGATATCTCGCTTTGGCCGCGCGGCGTCTGCGAATAGATCAGCACCAGGCGCTGGTCCTCGCTGGCGAAGGCGTCGAGATCCTGTCCCCGCGACAGATACATGATCGCCTCGCCGATCACGCTGGTCGGAACCTTGTTGCGCGCGGCCGTCGAATAGATCGCGTCGAGCAGGCGGTACTGTCGCTTGGGTCCGCCCTGGTCGGAAGCGCCGGAGTAGTTGAACAGGTCCTCGCGCACCCACGGGTCGACGCCGGACACGAAGGCGCCTGCAGCGTTGCGCGTCAGCGTTCCGACATAGACGTTCCTGGCATAGATCGAGACCTGCATCAGCGACATGGCCGTCGTCTCGCGGCTCGGCCTGAAGCCGCGCATGGCCACCACATAGCCCGCCTCCAGGCCGTCGCGGTTAAACAGCGTCTTCAGCGCCTCGCCGGCGAGCTTGGCGTCGTCGGCGGAGAAATGCGCGTCGGCGACGACGCTGTCCAGGCTGCGGTCGTTGAGGATTTTTACGAACGTATCCTCGGTCGCCTCGAAGCGCTGGTATTCGCTGGTGACGGTGGCGACAGTCGTGTTGTTCTCGATCTCGGTCTTCTTGAAGGCGGGAAGGGCGGCTTCGCCCTGATCGACGGTCTCGCCCCAGCCGGCCTCCGGATCGCCGGCATCCGCCTTGGGCGCCGAGCCGGCAGGCGCCTCGCTCTCGTCGGGCGCCGGCTGCAGATCGTTTTCCAGATCGCCTTGCTGATCGTCCGTTGCAGCCGGGGCAGGCGGCGGGGCGGCCTGCTGATCGTCAGGCGCCGGCGCTGAGGCTTTCGGCGCGGTCTGCCGCTGCGCCTGGAAGAAGGCGAAATCCTCTTGCGTCGATGGGATCGTCGTCATGAATTTTTCGCTGGCGCTCAACATGACGTCGGAGAGGATTTCGATCTGCGGCGAGGCGCCGGAACCGTCGAGCTCGGCCGGACGGGCGACCGTGTGGCCCTTCGTTGCGGTGTCGGCGTCGGGCGCAAGCGTGATCCACATCGGGTCTCCGGCGAGGTCGATGATGGCCGGCACATAGACCGACGCGTCGGGCGGCACGTCTTCCATGCTTTCGACGGGGTGCAGCTCCTCGTCCTCGTCGCCGAACGACCAGTAGTCCTTGGTAAGGTAGAAACCCGTCGCGATCGAAACGACGGCGAGCGCGGCCAGGCTCGAAAGAACCCAGCGCCAGAGCTTGCGCCGGCGCTCGGCCAGGCGCGCCTGCTTCTTCAATTTGAAGCTCGTGTCGATGCTGTGCGTCACGGGCTGGTTCCGGTCAGGAAATAGGTCCAGCGCACCTGCTCCTGCGTATCGACCTCGATGAAGCGCGCCGCGATATGGCCGCGCTGCCAGCACTCGTCGATACCTCGGATCGAGAAGCGGCGCCGATCGATGCACATCTCGGTCGATCCGGCGAGGATCGCGTGACCGAAGACGTCGGTCGCGTAGATGTAGATGTAGCGGTTGGTCAGCTCCTCCCGGATGACGTTGACGCATTGGTTGGCGCCGATGGTCCACCAGCCGTCGGTCTGGTCGGCATCGTCGACTTTCTGTCCGACGGCGAGGTTGACGACGTCGAGCGTCTGGTTGCAGACGGTGAATTCGGCATGCGCCTTACCGGTCAGGAAGATCGAGAGCAGTACCGCGCCGAGAAGGGCTGCAAGTCTCATGCGGTCATGCAGAATGAGCCGTCCACGCCTCCTGCGTGGTGATGGCTCGAACAATGAACGCGGTCGGCGGAGTTCCATCGGCGTCCATGTCTATCCGCCAAGCCGGAAATACTTGGCGGTGGCGGAGAATTGGGAACCGTCGGCCTCGATCTCCTCCAGGATCTTGGGCAGCAGTTCCGAGGCCGGCGTCGGCCGCGAGAACATCGCGGCCTGGATATCCTGAGGTCCGGTGATCACCAGCATGATCTGCGGCAAGGCCTTGCCGGCCGCCTTGTCGGCGGTGCTGAGACCGATCGGAATGCTGAAAGTCGCCTTGTCGAGTTGCGCCACCATGCGGTCGTCGAGGTTGAAGGCGATCCCCTTGTGATCGATCAGCATCACGTTGGAGACGAGCCCGCCGCGCGTCACCAGCGTGCCGCTGATCGGCGAGCCGTCCGGCACGGAGGTCCGGTCGAGAACGAGCTGCGGCCGCTCTGTCCCGCTGCGGTCGAGGAGGCGCAGGAAATTGGTCACCTCGCATTGCGGCTGATCGATGAGGCGGACGCTGATGTCCGGCTCGAGGTGGAACCGCGACTGGAAATCGTTGAGCATCTGCTCGAAGGGCTGCACCGCGGTTCCGAAGCCTTCGATCGTGGCGGCGCTGTCCGTTGCCGATGTCAGGCTCGCGTAGAAGCAATCGCCGCCGCTGAAGTCGCGCACCCAGGAGGCTCGCTGAGCCAGCTCGTCGTTTTTGTTTGCCGGCGGCGGAACCTGCGGCTTGGGCAGGTTTATGGCGACGTCCGTATCCTGAGGTTGCTTGCTGGCGGGCGGCGGTTGCGGCAGTGCTGCCGGCTGCGTCGATGCGCTTGGCGTTGCCGGTTTGCTGGCTGGTTCGGGCGCTGTCGGCAGCGGCGAAACCGGTGCCTGGTTTTGGTTTTCCGTGACTTGAGGCGCCGGCGTTTTCGACTTCGACAATTTGGATAGTGCGTCGACGAGGTCCGACGCGCTGGGCTTGGCCGCGGGCGGTTTTGCTTCCAGCGCCGGAGTGTTTTCCGCTGTCTGGTTCGGCTTGACCACCGGCACCTCGCCGGCTGGTTGCGACGGTTTTTGGTTTTGCGCGGCCTTCGGCAGAGGCGCCGGTGATTTCCCTATTGGCGGCTGCGTGGGTTCGGCCTCTGCGGGCTGCGAGGCTTGCATCTGGTTGTTGTTGGCCGGACCCTCCGGAAGGGCAGGCGGCGTTGGCTCCGGTGTCTGCTCTGTCTCGGCTTGCGTCTGTTTCTGGACGGTCTTGTCCTGCGGTTGCGGCAGAGCCGGGGCGACGGGCTTTGCCGGCTCAACGGCGGCAGAACTGTCAGCCTTCGGTGCTTTCGGCTGTGACTCGGCCGGCGCTTGCGGCTGAGGTTTCGGGGTCTCCGGCTGAGGCTTGCTTGCCTCCGCTGCCGGCCGGGCCGCTTCCGCCGCGGGTTTTGCCGCCGGCTTCGGCGTAAGAGGCTCGGGCTTCTCCACGGCGGGCGGTGGCGTCAAGGCGCCGCTGAAATAGACGCCAGCCCCCGCCAGGACGGCCAGCACAGCGACGCCGCCCGCGATGGCCGGGATCCGCGAAGGCTTTCGCTCGGCGGGCCGCGTGGGTGCGCTGGCCGGTGCAGCCGGCGGCGAAGGCCGCGGCTCCGACAGATGCGCCGGCCGCACATGCGGGACGAAGCGTTGTTCTCCGGGCACGGTCGAAGGCGGGGGGCCGGAGTTCGGCAGCGCGGTCCATCCGGCGCGCGGCAGACCCGAGCGCTCGCGCGGGGCGAAAGACGCGGGCGGCGGCAAGGTCGCGTCGAAATCTTCGTCGCGCGTCGCTCTGGCGATCTCGGCCATGCTCGCCGGCCGGTCTCGAGGATCCGGCTGCAGCATCGCTTCGATGAGGGCGCGAAAATCGGGGTCGATATCCGACAGATCCGGCACGGCCCGCCGCTTTTCGACCACCTCGAACTGCGAGCCGCTCATGTCGAGCGGCTTTCCTCGCAGCGCGGCGGCCAGAACCAGCCCGAGGCTGTAGATGTCCGACTGCTCGCTGACCTCGCCGCCATAGAGGCCGAGCTGTTCCGGCGAAACGTAGTTGTATTTGCCGGCAAACTTTCCGCCGATCAGCGTCTCGCCGCCGACAGTTGCCGAACGCGCTATACCGAAGTCGATGATTTTCGCCCGATCGACCCGACCGCCCGGCAGGATGATGTTGTCGGGCGAGAGATCGCGATGGACCGCGCCGGCCTGATGCACGGCGCTCAGGCCGGAGGCGAGGCGATGGCAAAGCCTGCGCACGTCCGGCGGCGACATTGGGCCGCGCCGCATGACGTCGAACAGCGACTGGCCGTCCACGAACTCCATGGCAAGGTAGGGGCGGCCGATCCCCGGATCGATGGTGAAGACGTGGTATCGCACCACCGCGTCATGCGACAGATGGTTGAGGATCGACGCTTCCTTGCGGAACAGGGACAGGATCGTCTGGTCGCGCGCGAACTCGGGCAGCACGATCTTGATCGCGACATGGTCGCCGGTCTGGATGTTGTGGCCGCGATAGACCTCGCCCATGCCGCCGGAAGCTATCCTCTCGTCGAGCTCGTAGATGCCGCTGAGCTGCGTGCCCACGCCCGTAAAGGCCAGGTTCGGCGAAATTCGCGTCTTGTCGTCGTCGCTCATCTGCCTCAGCCTTCCGCCTTGGACCGATCTGCACGGCGCGGCTGTCCGTCGCGCCCGTCGCCGACCCTCACCAGCACGACGGTGACATTGTCCGTTCCGCCGCGCGCCAGCACCATCTCCAGCAGCTTCTCGCACGCCGCCTGTGGTGGCCCTGAGTTGACCGCCGCTTCGATCTCGGCGTCGTTGACATGCGCGGTCAACCCATCGGTGCTCAGAACGAAAACGTCGCCAGGCATCAGCTCGCCTTGCTGGAAATCGATCACGAGCTCGTCGCTGACCCCGACGGCATGCGTGATCACATTGCGGCGCGGCCAGGCGAGGGCTTCCTCCGCGCTGATCATGCCGCGATCGAGAAGCTCCTGCACTTCGGTATGATCCCTCGATATCTGCGAGATCGCACCGCCGCGGACCAGATAGATGCGGCTGTCGCCGGCCCATAGGACCGCGAACCGCCCGTCCATCGCGAGCAGCGCCGCGAATGTGGAGCCGATGGTAATGCCGCGCGACCGCGAGATGTTGCGGATCTCGGTGTTGGCGCGGCTCAGCCGATCCTCGAAGCGCGCGCGCAGGTCCGGTGCCGAACTTGCGATCCCGATCGTGGCGAGATGATCGACGATGCTGGCCGAAGCGACCTCGCCGGCCTCGTGTCCGCCCATCCCGTCGGCCACCACCCAAAGGCCGGTCCGTGGCTCGACGAGATAATTGTCCTCGTTGTGGTCGCGCACGCAGCCCTTATGGCTGACGGCGAAGCTTTCCATGGGAAGGGCGACAGTGCTCAATTTGCCACCAAGCGCTTCGCGAGCGTCCTCTGTGACCAACCATGGGCCGCGTGCCCAGTCCACTCTGCCACAAGCGCATACATTAGAGTACCGAAATGAAGACCGAGGCTGGTGCTGCTCTGGAACGCCGCCATGTCAGAATGCCTTCGGACAGCTGAACCCGGACAGCGCCGGTAACAGGAGGGGATTGGCGGCCGAGCCGGTCTGCAGCGTATAGGCGACGTCGCGCCCGCCGATCACGAAGCGCGCTTCGGTATTGCCGCCATTGCTGGTGACGCTCGCCTTGTCCATGAGGCGCTTCAGGGCCCATGGCCCTTCGAATTTGAGGACGGATTCGCGGCCCGGCATTTCCGGCGTCAGGCTCAGACTCGCGGATCCCGAGGCGGCGCCGCTCGGCCATGTCACCGTGCTCGGCGCGTTGCCGGCCTGCGCGCTCTGCACTGTCTGCCCGTCGACATCGAGCACTGCGCTGTCGGCCTCGCTGTTCAGCGAGGCGGGCGTGAAAGTGATCGAGACGAGCGGCGTCGAACCGCCGGACGGGAAGAAGGCGCTGCGGATTTCCGCCGCCGACTGAAACGCCTTTAACGTCGACTTGGCGAGCTCGCGGCCGGCGCGCGCATCTTGCTTCCAGGTCCAGTCCTGACCCGTCATGTCGATCATCGGCGCCAGGTTCTGCGCGAAGAACCGGTCCATCACGCCACCCGGAGCGAACAGCTTGGCGAAATCCGCCATCGAGATGTCCTCCGTGCCGTCGCTTGCGAAGGGATAGTGGCCGTTGACGGCTTCCTCGCAGGGGCGAGTGACCGTCTCGTCGAGCGTCTGGTTGAGATTGGCGACCGAGGTCTCGGCCACGTTGCCCTCGAACTCGTCCGCCGCCGCGTCGACCATGCGCGCGAGCTGCTTGGGCAGGCGCGAGGCATTGGCCCGCATCGTCGCGATCTGCAGCTTCAAATTGGCGTTGACGCGTTCCGTCTGCGCGGGGACGTCCGCCGCCAGCTTCACGCTCTGGTAGATGTCGTGGAAGTTCTGCGTCAGCGCATCGAGCGGGCGGCGCCCGCCGGAGCCGCTTACCAGCGCCTGGAAAGGCCTGAACTGCGCTTCCACCGTGGCGCCGGCGTTCTGTGTGGCGGGCGAGTTTGTCCCGGCGCGGCTTTGCGACTTGCCGCCGGCGATCTGCAGGCCGATGCGGGCCAGGCCCTTGGCCATAACAGCCGGGTCCTGCTGCGCCGTGCCGGTCTCGCCTTCGGAGGCGGCGCTGTCTTTCGTCAACGCGGTTTCATCGGCGATCGCCGTGAACAGCCGGTCGAGAGGCGAGCCCGGCGACGCGGCGGCGGAGAGCGCGATATATTGCGGCTTGTCCTTGAGCATCGCCTTCAACTTCAGCTGGTCGAGCGCGCCGTTCCAGGCGGAAGCGAATTCCTTGCCGTAGCGGTCGATGAGCTCCGGGCCGAGTTGGGGCAGGTCCTGGTCGATGCTGCCTTGCTCGCCGCCGCCGCCGAGGACCCATTGGTCGTCGACCAGCATTTGCGCCATGCGGGAAAGCTGCGGCAGATAAAAGCCGTTGAAACCTGCCTTGGTGTAGAGGCCGGGAACGTTAAGGTCGGAGAGCTCCCTGCCATCCATGCGCTCGAACAGGAGCTGCGCTTCCGGACCGGCCTTCGCGGGAACGGAAAAGTCCTGGAGCCTTGCCGCGTAGACCGCCGACCTGATCAGCGCCGACGCGCGGTCGGCAAGGCTCATGCGCCCGAGCGAGCGTTGCGCCGCCTCGACCAGCGGCTGGTTGAGCTCGAAGACCGGGTCGTAGGCGTCATCGAGCGCGAGCATGGCGCGCAGATGTTTTTCGAGCTGCGCGCGGCCCTCGCGGTTGTTCTCGCCCGGGTAGCGGTTTTCCTCCCAGTCCTGCTTCATCCAGGACACGATCAGCTCGTCATCGACCTTCGGCGCCTTGCCGCCCAGCATCAGATAGATCTTCAGCGGTTCGTAAAGCGCGATCGGATCGGCCATCTTGGCCTGGATCGTCCGCTCCGCCTGAACCAGAAGCCGGGAGCGGAAGCTTCGCTCCAGCGCCTGCCGGTAGGCAGTCTTGGACGCCGACAGAAGTCTCTCCCGTTGGCTGAGCCCGAAACTCTCCTCGACCGGCTTCGATTGGTCGGCGGCTTCATATCCGGCCGGCAGGTTGCGCAGCTGGTCGAGCGGACCGATGACGTTCTCGAGATCGACATCGGCCACGGTCGCGCTCTTGAGCAGCGAATCCGCGCTGTCGCGATACTGCGCCATCGCTTGCCTCGTGGCGGTAATCAGCGACTTGTTGGCGAAGAAGGAGAGGCCCAGGACGCCGAGCGCCGCCAGAGCCGCGAGCGCGATCGCGGCGAGGCTGCCAAATCTGGCGAACTTGGCGCGCCGCTCCGCGGTCCTGTCGAACGAGACCCAGCCTGCCTCCGGAAAGATCACCTTCGCCAGAAGATCATGCAGGAAGAAGCTCTTGCCGGAGCCGGAAAGATGCGCCTGCGAAGCGCTGCCGAAACTGCGTCCGATCGCGCCCAGCACCTGGTCGATCGGCGTTCCTTCCTGCGTGCCCGACGAGAAATAGAGCCCGCGCAGGCTGACGTTCACTTGCGCCCGCGAGGCGTCGAACAGGCTTGTGACGAAACGCACGACGCGGGTCCGCAGCGCTCCGAACTGCGCCGGAAAGCCGAAGATCGCGATGCGCGCCACCGGGTCGGCCTCGTCCTGCAGGCGATCGGCGATCTCGTCCGCCAGTTGCCCGGCCAGCGCGTCGAACTCGGCAGGGGCCTCGCCGACCATGTTCCTGTTGCGGTCGGTGGTCTGGAAGGTGGCGCCCCAAACCTTGCGCCGGCGCGCCTCGTCGAAATCGCCGAAATAGTCCATGAAGCCGGCGACGAGGTCGGCCTTGGTGAAGAGAAGGTAGACCGGGAACTGGATCTTCAGCGTCTCGTGCAGCTCGCGCAGCCGGCTTCTGATCTCGGTGACATGCGCGTCGAGCTGCTGGTCGTCGAAGCCGATGAGGTCGGCAAGGCTGATGGCGAGGATCACGCCGTTGATCGGCTGTCTGGTGCGGTGCTTCTTCAGCAGCGTCAGGAAGGCGAGCCAGCTAGCCTTGTCGCGCTCGCGGTCCGACTCCTGCGTCGTATAGCGGCCGGCCGTGTCGATCAGCACGGCATCGTCGGTAAACCACCAGTCGCATGACCGCGTGCCGCCGACGCCTGCCACCGGCTGGGCATTGCCCGAGCCCGCAAGCGGAAATTTCAGCCCAGAATTCACCAGCGCCGTCGTCTTGCCGGCTCCCGGCGGGCCGATGATGATGTACCAGGGAATCTCGTAGAGGAAATTGCGCCTCCCGCTCGACCGCTTCAGCGTCGCGATGGGCTGACGGTCGGCACCAAGGGCAACTTCATCGTCGTGGAGGTCAACAACCAGCTTTTGTTAGCGTCAGGCCAGGCGGAGCTGAAGACAGAGTTCCAGCCCATCGCGGCCGACATCGCCTCCGCGCTCGACGGCGAGCC